>JBBRXF010000027.1:0-22534 GCA_038248665.1 Campylobacterales bacterium
AACTATTGTTCTTGAATCACTATATGGAGAATCTGTATATGGTTTTGGAAACAGATATACTCTTTGTGAAATTCCTATCCATTTGATTAAAGCTTCTTTTAGAGTTTTTATCATTGGAACAACTCTTGTTTTTCCAGTTTTTGTGCCAGATTCTACACCTTTTCTGATTGATCGTTGAATAGTGATAGTATTATTCTCAAAGTCTATATCTTCAAGTTTTAAAGCTAGTATTTCACCTGTCCTAGCTCCTATTAGAAGGGCAACATGCATAAATGTATTTATAAATGGAAAATCTATTTTATCTTTTGCTGTTCCATTTTCGCAAGTATCATTTAGTATGATATTTCTTTCCTCTTTTGAAAAATATTCTGTACTTTTATCTTTTGGTTTAGTAAAAAGTTTTGAACTCCTTTTAACAAAGCTTATTGGATTTGATTCTATATATTCATTTTCACAGGCATAAACTAGTACACGTTTAACCACATAATACTTTTTATTAAATCTACTTTGAGATAGTTCTTGCTCTGCAATCTCGTTTACCCATGCTTTAATATCTTTAACTTTAATCTCTTTTAATGGTAATTTTCCAAAGAATGGTAAAACATCTAGTTTAAGAATATTTTGATAATCCTTTGTACCATCAAGTTTTCCTCTATCTGCTTCTGCTTCTTTTAGTGCAAGATGTGCAATATCTTCAAATAATACTATTTCTTTATTCTCTAAAGTTTGAAATAGTGATTCATAATGTTCCATAGCTAAATCATATTTATTCTTTTCAATAGATTTTAATGCACTAGGTGTTGCTTGTATTCCTGTGCTAAATCTGAATCTATTCCCAACTTTTCCTTTTGGGACTTTTGCATTTGGTTTAGTTCTGTAGTCTAAGTAAATATAACCATCTGATTCAAAATGTCCAACAGATTTAATAATTGGGTTTTGGTTCAATATTTTCATAATTAATTCCTTGTTTTTATAATTTATTCATATTTTTTAATATATTGTTGAAAATGCATAAATCCCAAAGGATTTACACATCAATTTCCACGAGTTCAGCATTCATTTTAAATCTTAGTTCATTATAGATTGGATTATTTTTTGCTAAGGTATCTGCTTCATCTTTTGAAAAAAGAATTTCATCTTTATCACACTCTAATTCTCTACACATCCACTCTAAATGAGCTTCATTGTCGCAAAAATCTTTTAGTGTTTCTTTGTTTTTTGAAGCACTAAGCCAAATATTTTTATCAATTTTTTTCATTTTATTTCCTATAATTTTTATATTTTTTTTTGTACCAATTGTGCTAATAAAAGAAAACAAAACTTTTTTTCATTTTATTTTTATTTTTATTTTTCTTAGAATATTTTAAAAAATATCCGCACATCGGCACAACTAGACTCTTCTACATATATTCATTATCTTCAGAAGAAGGAATATTTTTTGTTTTATCTAAAATACAAACTTTAAACTTTTTAGTTTTTGAATTAAATTCAATGCCTTCTTCATGTAGATTCTTTTTTATAATACTTATGTTTTTTCTACCCGTATTTGATAATTTAAAGTTATTTCCAATTTCTGTAGAACTCATCCAAATTTTTTCAGATTCTTGCGCTTTTTTAGTGTATTCAATTACTTCTAGGGCAATTTCATCAGCAGGATTTATTACTGCATGTTCTTTGTGTTTTTCTGATAACATTTCAAAAACTTCTGAATTGTGTTCGAAATCTATCCACCAGTGCTCTCCATTTAAGTACAAAGTCTCGTAAACTTGTGCCCAAAGTTGTTGTTTGTCAATTTCTTGATATACTTTAAAATCAATTGATTTTATAACTAATGGCCAAAACCTTCTATTCCCTGTTGGATCAACTAGAAATTCAATGTCATTAACACTTGCACAAAAGCTAGTACGTCTAGCAAACGTACTTTCTGTTTGGGCGTATGGTCTTCTGTATTTGTCAACTGGTAAAGACAAAAATGCTTTAATTTTTGCTATATCACCTTTAAAGGTTGAATCTAATTCTCCTAATTCAGTTATAGCTTTTCCAATTGCTAAATGGATTAAGTCCTTGTCTTTTGGATCTAGATGTATTCCTGTCCCAACATACTGTTTTAAATCACGTGGCAATAAAAGCTCAAAGAACTTAGTTTTGTTAATCCCTTGAGCTCCAACAAATGTCAACACATTCTCAAATCTAGGAAGAACATCAGGATATGTTGAGTGTTCTGCTTTATCCCAAGCTGCAACACATTGTATAAACCATCTAATCATTACTTCGTTTTTATATGCTTCTTTATCAGGAGAAGAGATACAAGCAAATACTTCTTTTACTCTATCTATTCCATCCCATTTCTTTGACTCAATCATTTCAATCATAGGATTAAAACTATTTCTATCAATAATTGCCCACAGGTAGCTTTTGATTACACTTTTACTTAAAACATTTTTCACACAAAGATTTTCAATTTCTGCAAATAAAGTGTTAATTCTATTGTCTGTTTCATTGATATTCTCATCATAATCAATTTGTACAGTTTTTAATATTTCATCATAACGTGCTTGAAATTTGTAATGTTCAAGTAGTGTTTCTAGGTTCTCTCTAACAGATAGAGGGAAACCTTTTTTATCTACGAATTTAAAATTTATATTGTTTTTTTCTTTAACTTGAAATTCTGGAATAGAATCAAGAATCCCTTTTTGCTTCAATCTCATTGCAACTTTTTTAATTTCTTGTTTTGAAAGGTTTCCTAATCGACAAAAGTCATTAACTTTTTTAATATTATCTTTATCAGTCTCTGTATCCCTTGGATGTATCTTTTCATCTATGTATTTCATGATGAAATCAAAAGTGATTACTATCACATAAGTAATCCCTCCATGGATATAAGAGTAGATAGTAGAATTAATTGAGCTATTTGAACAATTTATTATGGCTTTACTAGAACCTTTTTCTGGTTCTAGTAAGTCTCTAATATATTTTTTATCATACTTTTCTGAATTCATTAGAATTTCTTCAATCTTGATTTCAATATTATCATTATCAAAAAATGTATCATTTGGGAAAACTTTTTTATTTTCTATTCTTGATACAATCATTTTTTTAGCACTATCCTCACTAATTCCTTGACGTACTTTTTTATCAATTTCTTGCTCAATATAAATATTTTTCTTTTTTTCAGATTCACCTTTAATTGAACTTTTTGCTTCAATAAATTTATCCTCACCAGCTTGATTTAAAGCTGGTATATAATATAAATCTCTCATCTTTGTTCTCCATAAAAAATTTCATATTCTGGAACTACTCTTGTAATTCCTTCTTCAAGTGTAGGTGCTGCTTCAAAAATAAGCCTTTCTGCTGAAAACACCGCACTATCAAATACCTGTCTTCTCATAACTGAGCCTGTTTTTGATAATTCAATATGTCCATATCCTTTAGCCCATGCTTCTGAGATTAAGTAATCTCTATATTCTGTAACTTTTTCATCTGTTACATTATTTACTATGATGTATGCGTGCATAGATTTTTTATCACTAATTAATACACCATCTTTATAGATTCCATAGCTACTTCCATATACAACACCAATATCACAATAGTTTAGTTCATGATCAATATCTCTTAGAACTTCTGCGAAATGTTTTGGGTCTTTAATTTCATAACCATTTTTGCTAGGGTCATAATCCAATAATAAAAAAGCAGTAACTGGAAATTTGAAATATTTCTTAGTTCTTGCAATTTTATCTCCTGCTACTTTTGGAGCGGTTGTTATTTCACCTTTTTCAAGCTCTGGTACACCAAGCGTGATTGCTGTGTTCTCACTAAACTTTTTAAATCCTGCTAATAGTTTTTCAACACTATCAACTTTACATTTTGCAAAGTTACCTTTATACATATTCCCTCTACTAACTTTTTCGCCATTTTTTTTAAATAGCTTATTTAAAGAATCTTTCGATTTTAATACTGTGAATCCAATTTTTGGAGTCATCTTTTTTTTTCCTTTGAAAAGAAGGTAGCAATTCTTCTTTTCTATTTAAATTTTTTTCTTCTTTGATCAAATCAGATTCAGAATTCTTACATAAAGTTAAATCTAGGAATAACTATTTTTATTGAAGAATATTGAGAGGGAAGCTAATATATCGATATTCTCTAGTGCATAAAATTTGCCCTAAAATAGACTCACTTTAGGGCAATTTTTATGCAAAAATTAGATATCCTAACATAGAAAAAGGAGTAATATGTTCTGTAAGTTATGTATAGAGGAAAGAAAAATATATAATTTGATGAATTATATAGGTATTCTATATCATCATGATGTTTTATATTATGCATATGAATGTACTAAAACTCATAAAGTAGAAAAAGAAAGAAGAATTATATTAAAAGGAAAAGACAAATCTGAACTAGTGATTGATGAAAGTGAACTAGATATACTAAATTATAGAATTAAATGTCCTAGATCAAATAAACATAGTACAAAAGATAAAAATCACCAATATATACATGTTAAAGCTAAAGGAATTAGTGGACGGTTTTATTGTAGTTCACATACTCCTCGTTATGAATTTAGATCGAAAAATTATTGCAATCTAACTTTTAGAGATTTATTAGAAGAAATTGATATGTATACACAAATCTTAAACATAAAAGAAAAAAGAATAAAATATTCAATTAGGAAAGATAAAGGTAATATATTAGAACTCTTATACTTTATGCACATTCCTCAAGGTATAATTGCAAACATCTTTAATACTACTCAGTCAACCGTATCCAGATGTATAAAAACTTTAAATATTCCTAGAATTGATGTGTTAGTATCTATCGAGAATAAAGATAAATTTTTTGATAGTTTTGTAAAAATTGATCAGGATGATTATGATACCTATATTAACTTAATTAATGAAAAGATACTAAGTTATAATTCACCAGAAGAAAATATCGAAATCTAATTTAAACAAAAATATTAGCTAAAAAATGAAAAAAAGTGTACCGATAGTGCCGATATTTTGTTAAAACAATTTTATTCAGAAAAAAATAAAAAAAATTATTCAATATTTTTCTGAATCTATTTTTTTTTAGCACTATTGGCACAGAATGTACTGTATAAATTTTGTTTAGTTTTACACTTTTTCATCATTTTGTTTAAAAAAAAAGACAGTTTTTAGACAGAGCCATTTTAAAAACCTCTACAAGTATTGTAGGTTGGATGTTTGTTTAGAATTGCTCGCCGGATAAGGAATTTGGCTAAATGAAACTAACCACACTATTCAATATTCAAAACTCCATCTATCTCTTTCATAATCTCATCTGTTTTACAAAGGGCATTTATGATGCGGTTGTAGTGTTTTAGGTCGGCTCGGCTTAGTGTTCTATCAACTCTATCTTTTAACCATTTTTGAGCAGGTTGGTATCCACCTATATAAAATTCCCATGCTACAAGTGGAATGTTTACAATTGATATTTCACTATTTAGATTTAATGTTACTAAGTCATTTTCTATTACTGTATCTTTTTTAGCTAATTTATTTGTGATTAGTAATTCACCTTCACCTTGTATATCTATGATTCTATCATTTAAGCTATCATCTTCTAGTAAGTGAATAGCTCTTAATCTTCCACCTAAGGCTACTAGTTGCCAAAATGTTTTTATATCAGGATAAGGCACTCTTGGAAAATCTATTTTTAAAAACTCTTTGTATGTTTCTCTATAGTTTGGACTGTGTAAAACTGCGTAAATATAATCTAGTATATCAATAGGTGCAAAAGTAGAACTATCATCTTCTTTTTCATTAGTAAATTTTAGGTTTAGTTTATCTTCAATCTCTTTTACTATTTCTAGGTTTAGGTTTGGAGTTCTTTCATTTGTTAGTGAATTTTCGTCATTGTATAAATATAGTGGGAATGTATAAGGATTTGCATTAGCTGTTTCTGTAATATGTAAATCATTCATTATATTTGTTATAAATGTATGTTGATATTTTTCTGTTTGGCATTGTCTATTTGTAATAAGTCCAATATTATTTTGATTAAAATGCTTCATTACATTTTCTCTACTTCTTTCAATAAAATCATTATTATAATAAATATATCGAATATCAAATGTTCTATAAGCGAATGGTTTAATACATGATAAATCTAAGATAGATTTTTCTTTTATTTTATCAATTTTAAAACTACTATTTTCTTTTACTTTCATTTTATTTTGAATATATAATTTATCATTATTAAAAAATTCTATAATTTTAGATTCTAAATTTTCTTTATTATTATCTATTACTAAACCATCTCTTGATGTAGCAATACCAACACAATCAATATTAAATAAATCTTTGATATAAATACTTTTTTTATATATATCTTCTAGCTTAAAATCTTTTTTAAAGAAATAAAATTCTGGTTTACCATATTCAATTCTTTTAAATGGTAAACTTTTTAAACTATTTTCATTTAAAAAATTATATTTAAAATCTCTTTTTCCATATAAATCATACATATACAATTGTGCTAATTTTTTTGTTTTTGTTTTTTTCTTTATTCCAATTATGATTGCAACACCTTGCATAATATCAAATACATTCTCATCTTTACTACCATCAGGGCAAACTTCTTTTTTCTTACTATTACCATGTAAATCTATAATATAAATTTTATCAAATGTACTTAAAAGATGGTATCGCATACCTCTAAAAGTTGGATTATCTATATAACTATGATTTGTAATAAATCCTAAAATACCCTCATCATTTTTTTGTATGTAACTTTCACTATATCTTATAAACTTTACATAATCATCATTTAACCATTTAGGATTACGCTCTTTTAATTTTGAACCATCCCACTCTTTTTTATAATCTTCAAGTAATTTTTCAATAAAATCATTTTTATTTGAAGATTCACCACTATAAGGTGGATTTCCCATCACTACCATTACTGGAGCTTCCTTTTTAATTCTATCAGCTTCTTTACTCTCATTTGCTAAGTATGAAGAAAAAAGATTCCCTGTTTGTTCGTGGTGTTCTTCAAGTGAGTTTGTTAGAAATACATTAAATCTTTTTTGATTTATAGGTTTGTATCCTGTTTCCATTAAAAGCAAATCTAGTTTTAGATGTGCCATTGCATAAGAAGCCATCAGTAACTCAAAACCATTAAGTCGTGGGATTAGATGCTCTTCCACATAAGAACTCCATGGACCACCCCAAAAACTTTTTTTAATATGCTTTATTGTTTCAGCTAAAAAAGTTCCTGTTCCTGTTGCAGGGTCAAGAATTTGTACTTTATGAGTTTCTATCTCTTTTTGTCTTTTTTGACCTGATTTTGTATAACCTGCATCATGGTCATCAACTTTTATTTTAATCTTTGTTTCATCTGCTAAACCATCTTCTAAGCCAAATTCATTTTTTAATACTTCATCACACGCTCTTACTATAAAATTTACAACGGCTTCTGGTGTGTACCATACACCTCTTGATTTTCTAAGTGCAGGATTATATTCACCTAAAAAAGTTTCATAGAAATGTATTATCGGGTCATTCATTCCTGTTTTTTGAGAAAAGCCTTCAAGTAGTTTTGCAACATCTGTTGCTAGGAATATTTCAGCTAAAGAGTCAATTATCCATATAAGCCTATCATCACATTCAGCACCTGAAACATAGTTAAATAATCCTCTTAAAAAAGGATTTGATTTAGGGATTAAGAAAACCGCTTCTTGTCTTGAAAAGTTTTGTAGTGTTGTATCGTGTAATCTTGCTGCGAACATTCCATAAGCTATTGTTTGAGCATAAATATCAGCAAAAGAACTTGGAGTTATATCATGTATTAAACTAGCTTTAAAGACTTCTAATTGATTTCTCAAAGAATTGTTTGCTTCATTTTCTTCATCACTTAGAATTGCATTTTCTATCACATTTTCAAGTAGTCTAGCTTTCCCTGCCATTAGTTTTGCAAGTTTACTTGGACTTGTAATTGTTTGTGATACAAAAGAAATAAAACTAAGAATACTATTTCTAAATAAGTCAAAGTTTTCAGGAAGTGTAATAATTACATTATTTTCAATTTTTGCTATTGATATTTTATTTGTAAGCTCACCTTGTTTATAAAACCAAAAATCTAAATAATCAGTAATAATAAGATTATCAAGTGCATTTTTGTATCTATCAAACTGCTCTTTATAATCTTTACTATCAAGAGGTTTATTTATATCTTTAGCTTCAATATATCCTATAGGAATATCTTTTCTAGTGATACTATAATCAGGCGCTCCAACATTTACGATTCTTGCAGGTTCATTTGTTACTACTATATCTTTATCATTTATGACTTCATTTAGTAATTGTTGTAAATCACCTCTGTAGCTGTGTTCTCTTGCATTACCTGTTTGAAATAGTCTATTACAGTTATTAATATAAGTTTGGATTTGTTGCATTTAGTTATCACTCTTAGTTTTTATTTATTTTACTATATAAAGGATTAGATTATTATTTCAATACCCATACCCACCGTAATTTTTATGGGCGGGTATGGGTATTAATTTTTATATTAAAATGATGAATTTTCCCTGACTAAATCCGATCAAAACTGGGTCAAATTAGTGAAAAAAAAAAGAGTTAAATGAATATTTTATAAAAAAGTTAAGTTGTATTCTAACTCGCCGGTTATAATAATTATTGCATGAATTTAAGAAATTAACATGACAAAATCCGGTCAAAATTAAGTCTAAAAGTTTAAAAAAGTTGTATTTGGATTGTGTTAAATTGGTTAGTGGAGGAGGTAGTCGGACTCGAACCAACGAATGTCGGATTTGCAATCCGAGGCATTACCAGCTTTGCTATACCTCCAACAGAAATGTATAGTCTATTTTTTAAATCATTTAAAATTGGAAAAAGTTAGATGATTTAGTTATGAATAATGGCAGAGGGCAAGGGATTCGAACCCTCGGAGGCTTTCACCTCGCCGGTTTTCAAAACCGGTACGATAGACCAACTCTGTCAACCCTCTACATTATAATGGTGCGAATGATCGGAATCGAACCGATACTCCGAAACCGGAATTGGATTTTAAGTCCAACGCGTCTACCTGTTCCGCCACACTCGCACACTTCGTAAGTCAATTTAAAGTATGTTCTACTTAAATTGGACTGGAATTATAATAGGTTTTTATTTATTTGTCAAGATATTTTGGAAAAAAATTTGAAATTCTAATAAAATCATATATTTAATAAAAATTGAACTGCAAAAAATGTATAATCTAGGCATATAATTTATGCATATTTAAAGGATTAAAATTGAGAAGTGATGAAGTAAAAAAAGGGTTTGATAGAACACCACATAGATCATTATTAAGAGCTACTGGTCTTAAAGATGAAGATTTTGATAAACCATTTATTGGTGTTGCGAACTCTTTTATTGAGTTGATTCCTGGACACTTTTTCTTAGATAAAGTAAGTGCCATAATAAAAGAAGAGATAAGAGCAAATGGTTGTGTGCCATTTGAGTTCAATACTATTGGTGTTGATGATGGAATTGCAATGGGACATGATGGGATGTTATTTTCTCTTCCTTCAAGAGAATTAATTGCAAACTCTATAGAAACAGTAATGAATGCTCATAAACTTGATGCAATGATTGCTATTCCAAACTGTGATAAAATTGTTCCTGGTATGATTATGGGAGCTTTAAGAGTTAATGTTCCAACTATTTTTGTTTCAGGTGGACCAATGGAAAAAGGTTACACAAAAGATGGAACTCCAATTGACTTAGCAACTGCATTTGAAGCTGTTGGAAAACATGAAGCTGGACAAATGAGTGATGAAGAGTTAAAAGATATTGAATGTAATGCATGTCCAAGTGGTGGTTCATGTTCTGGAATGTTCACAGCAAACTCTATGAATACACTTATGGAAGCTATGGGAATTGCACTTCCTGGAAATGGAACAATTTTAGCTTTAACTCCTGAAAGAGAAGTTTTATATAGAGCTGCAGCTAGAAGAATTTGTGAAATTGCACTTGATGCTCAAGCAAGAGAAAAATATAAATTAACAAATATTTTAAATGAAAATGCAGTTAGAAATGCTTTTGCTGTTGATATGGCAATGGGTGGAAGTTCAAACACTGTTTTACATATGTTAGCAATTGCAAAAGAAGCGAAAGTTAATTTTAATCTTGAAGATATTAATAAAATATCTAAAAGAGTTTCTCATATTGCAAAAATTTCTCCATCTTTATCAACTGTTCACATGGAAGATATTAATAAAGCGGGTGGTGTAAATGCTGTTATGAAAGAGATGACAAAAAGAGGTGATGATATTTTAGCTGATAACCTTACAATCTCTGGGGAAAGTGTATTAGAAAAAATCAAAGATTCTTATATTAAAGATACAAATATTATTCACACTATTGATAATCCATATTCACAAGTTGGTGGATTAGCGATTCTTTACGGAAATCTTGCAGAGCAAGGTGCTGTTATTAAAACTGCTGGAATTACAGGTTCAAGAGTATTTACTGGAACTGCTGTTTGTTTTGATGGACAACCAGAAGCTGTTAAAGGAATCATTAGTGGCAAAGTAAAAGCTGGTGATGTTGTAGTTATCAGATACGAAGGTCCAAAAGGTGGTCCTGGAATGCAAGAGATGCTTGCTCCTACTTCATTAATCATGGGAATGGGACTTGGAGATAAAGTGGCACTTATCACTGATGGAAGATTCTCAGGTGCAACAAGAGGAGCTTCTATTGGTCACGTTTCACCAGAAGCTGCTGAGGGTGGAATGATTGGATTATTAAAAGATGGTGATGAAATTCATATTGATGTTGACCAATATATTTTAAGTGTAAATCTTACATTTGAAAAGATTGCTCAAAGAAGAGATGAATTTGTTCCTCTTAAAAAACCTCTTAACTCTTCTTGGTTAGGACAATATAGAGCACTTGTAACAAATGCAAGTAGTGGAGCTGTTTTAAAAACTGATTTATAATGAATAGGCCTAAAAAGCCTATTTATTAACTAAACATTAACCTTTGATTGAAAAACAGTTTACACTTATACTTCATAATGTCACTATAAAAAATTAAAAAGAGGATATACAAAGTGAAGAAAAAACTTCTACTTATTTCTACATTAATTGCTACTCAATTGTTTTCTAAGACAATTGATTTCGAAATGATGGACTCAAATCCTACAAGAATTTCTCCAAATTCAACTAATGAAATTTTATCTTTTAATAACAGTATCAAAGATTCTATACACTCGATTGTTAATATTTCAGCTAAAAAACATGTAAATGAAGGAGTTGAAAATATTCCTTTACAAATGTTTAACGACCCATTCTTTAAAAGATTTTTTGGTGATCAATTTGGAAATCAATTTAAACAAAATAGAGTACAAAGATCTCTTGGTTCTGGGGTAATTATTTCAAAAGATGGATATATCGTTACAAATAACCATGTTGTTGAAAATGCTGAAGAAATCACAGTAACAATCGGTGATGAAACAACTGAATATAATGCAAAATTAGTAGGTCGAGATGCAGATAGTGATATTGCTGTTATTAAAATTGAATCAAATGTTTCTTTAAAACCTATAAAAATTGCAGATTCTAACTCTTTATTAGTTGGTGATGTAATTTTTGCTATTGGTAATCCTTTTGGTATTGGAAGTACAGTAACTCAAGGTATTATTTCAGCTTTAAATAAAAATAAAGTTGGAATTAATAGATATGAAAACTATATTCAAACGGATGCTTCTATAAATCCTGGAAACTCTGGTGGTGCTTTAGTTGATTCAAGGGGTGCTTTAATTGGTATAAATACTGCAATCATCACAAAAAGTGGTGGAAATAATGGAATTGGTTTTGCTATTCCAGTTGCTATGGTTAAAGATGTTGTTGGAAAATTAGTTGCAGATGGAAAAGTAACTAGAGGTTATTTAGGTGTTGCAATATCTGATATTGATAGTGAATTAGCAAAAGTTTACAAACGAAATGAAGGTGCTTTAGTTTTAGATATTTCAGCAGATACTCCAGCTGCTAAGGGTGGCCTAAAAAGAGGTGACTTAATCTATGCAATAAATGGAAAACAAGTTAAAGATAAGACAACTTTACAAAATACAATTGCTGCTTTTAAACCTAATGAAAAAGTAAAGATTCAAGTAGAAAGAGATGGTAAAGATATTGAATTAAATATTGTTTTAGCTGATAGAGCAACTGTATTAGACACAACTCCTGCACAAGTAAATAACACTATTTTCCTTGGTGGATTAAAACTAAGTACAATAGATAATGAAACACAAAAACAATTTAGATTATCTTCAGATGTAACAGGAATATTAATCTCAGATGTAGAAGTAAAATCTAAGGCGGAAAAAGCTGGTTTCCAAGCTGGTGATGTTATTATTCAAATAGAAGATGTTGAGATTAAAAACTTTGCAAATGTTGAAGCTGCATTGAAAAAATATGATAATAAATATAAAAGAGTATATGTAAATAGATATGGGCAAACTATTCTATTTATCATTCAATAAAGGATAACCAATTATTAAAGTACTTATGATAGAAGATGATTTAGAATTAGCTCAAATCATCACCGATTATTTAAAATCGTTTGACATTGAAGTAATAAACACTGATAGTCCATATAATGGTCTATCAATGCTTAGCGTTCATAAAGATTATCAACTTATTATTTTAGATTTAACTCTTCCTGAAATTGATGGTTTAGAGTTAATCCCAAAAATTAGAGAGAAATCTGATATTCCAATAATTATTAGTTCTGCACGGGATGATATTTTGGACAAAGTTATGGGACTTGAGAGAGGTGCTGATGATTATCTTCCAAAACCTTATAATCCAAGGGAACTTCAAGCTAGAATCAAAACTATTTTAAAAAGAGTTGATTCAAGTAATGAACCAAAGAAAACAGAGCAGAACTCACTTTTTGAAGTAAGAGAAGATGATATGCAAATCTTATTTCAAGGTGTTGCATTAACTTTGACTCTTGCAGAATATGATATTCTAAAACTATTAATTCAAAGAAATCATGGAGTTGTAGCAAGGGAAGATTTTATTTATGCAAGTGATAATATTGAAGATGATTCATCGTTAAAAAATATTGATGTAATTATTTCAAGAATCAGAACAAAACTAGCAAAAATAGATGAAGATAACTCTCATATTAAATCAGTAAGAGGTATTGGGTATCAGTTAATATGATAAAAAATATCTCTATTTCTACTTTTGTAAATATTATATTTTCATTAGCTTTTGTCTCGATTTTTATTACATTTGCAATGTTTTTAAATTATGATCAAGAAAAACATGAAATATCTTTACAAAATAGATATGAGTTAGTTGCTGAAAACTTTTTAAGTACCTTACAAAATCAACCAACAGCCGAATCTCTAATCGCACTTTTCAAAAAATTTAAAGTTAAACCTCTAGATGAGAGAGAAGAAAAATTAGAGATTATAAAAAATGCTCAAGAATTAACAATCACTCAAAATTATCTAGGAACTTATAGAGTTTATAAATATAATGACGAATATTTTATCTATGTTCAACAACATGGTTATAACCTAATGTTAAAAGATTCAAACCATCACAACTATAGTATTGCATTTATTATTGCTGGATTTATGGCATCTATTTTAACTTTTCTACTTTTATATGAGATTTTAAAAAGAAAATTAAAACCTCTTAAACTTTTAAATAAACAACTAATTGAGTTTTCAAATGGAAATAAAGATATTAAACTAAACTATGCAAGTACAGATGAAGTAGGAACTATTGCAAAAAGTTTTAATGAAGCTATAAATATCATAAATAATCAATCAAAATCAAAAGATTTGTTTATGCGAAATATGATGCATGAACTAAAAACTCCTATTACAAAAGCAATGTTTATTGCTGAGAGTTTAAATGATGAAAATAAAAGAGACACTTTACAAAGAGCTTTCAAAAGAATGGATGATATTATAAAAGAGTTAGCAACAGTTGAAAAACTAACTTCAAAAAATACAATGATTTATAAAGAAGATAACTCTTTTTCAAATATTTATAATAGAACTTTAGAAATCATGATGATAAATCCAGTTAATTTAACAACGCAAATTGAAGATTTTGATTTTAAAGTTGACAACTCTATGATGCCAATTGCCCTAAAAAATCTAATTGATAATGCAATAAAATTTTCACCAGATAAAAAAGCAATAATCAAAGCAAATAAAGAAAAAATTGAGATTATTTCTATGGGTGAACAACTAAAACATGAACTATCATATTACACAGAAGCTTTTTCACAAGAAGAAAAAAGAAGTGATGGTTTTGGTTTAGGACTTTATATTGTGAAAACAATCGTAAATTTACATGGATATAAACTAGAATATAAATACGAAGAGGGAAAAAACTACTTCATCATAAATATGATGAAGTAATTTCTATCTAATTATCGAACATCTTTCATAACTTCAAACCAATTTCTATTAAAATTCTTCTTAATATATTTAGCCCTATGGGGCACTATACAGCCTGAACAATTTTGGTGAATATAATCTTCACCAATATATTGACTTCCATCACGTGATTTGATATTACAAACAGAAAAAAGAGTTTTTCCATCAGGTGTTTTTTCAAATCCTTCCATTTTAAATCTGAAATTTGGACAAGCACATAAATAACAATTTAAATCTTCCATATCATGGCATTTTTTATTGTCTTTATATAATGGACAAAAATCTGGCTCATTTTTTACCATATTCTCAAATTTAAAATATTCTATTACCTCATCAACTGATTTGTCAGTCAATTTTTTCATTACATTTGCATGAAGATTACCCTGTTGGATAAACCACTCTTCATAAGTCATCATAAAACTCCTAAAATTAATACAATTATTATAAAAATATCTAATCGGTATTTAAAACTTACAGCTTTTAAAACATCACTATTTTCGATATTTTCTTTTCCATCTCCAAAAAAAGGTTTATTTTTTATTTTTCCAAAATATGAAGTAGGACCGCCAAGTTTAACATTTAAAGCCAATGCAAAAGCTGATATTGGAAGTCCTGCATTAAAACTTTCATGTTTTTTTCCATATTTATAAAACTCTGAAAATGCCTTTTTACTAAAAAATAAAAGTGATATTATCAAAGCTGTAATTCGTGAGGGAATATAATTTGCCACATCATCAAGTCTGGCTGAAAACTTCCCAAACTTCTCATACTTATCATTTCTATATCCAACCATAGAATCAAGAGTATTTATTGCTTTATATAAATAAGCTCCAACAAGGCCAAAACATAAAAGATAAAAAAGTGGAGCAATTACTCCATCACTTAAGTTTTCAGCATAAGTTTCAATACTAGCTTTGTTTATATCACTATTTGAAAGAGTCGAAGTATCACGACTAACTAACATAGAGATTTTATATCTTTTGTCTTCAATGTTCTCATTTGCTATTACATCTTTTACAGCATCATAAAGCATTTTTGATGACAGAGTAAAAGATGCCAATAATCCTTGAATAAAAACATTATCAATCAAGGTAAAAATAGAGACAATAATATAAACCACAAAAAGCAAAGAAAGAGTTAAAAGAAAACCTCTAAAAATAGAATCCTTATAAAACCTCTTTTCAAACCAAGAGATATAATCTCCCATAAAAATTATTGGATGTTTAAAATATTTGAACTTTTGAAATTCAGAAAAAATCATATCTACAATATATGCTATCAAAGCTACTTCAAAAAACATGAACTGACAATTTCCCTATCTTTAAATTTTTAATTAGTGCTATAATTAATTTAACGCAATAGTAACATTAGTTTATTAAAAGGAGTCAAAATGAAAGTTCTACTTACAGGTTCTACTGGATATATTGGGAGAAGACTGAAAAAAAGATTACTAGAAGATAAAAATATAGATTTAAGACTCTTAGTTAGAAATAAAAGCAGTTAATCAAATGAAGTAAAAGACAATTTAGAGATAGTTCAAGGTGACACTTTTGATTTAGAATCACTAAAAATTGCCCTAAAAGATGTGGATGTAGCCTATTATTTAATTCACTCTTTAAACAAAGATAATTACAGAGATTTAGATAAATTATCTGCTCAAAACTTTTTAGAGGCCGCTGCTTTTTGCAAGGTAAAAAGAGTTATATATCTGGGTGGCCTAGGTGTAAAAAATAGTGATACAAGTGAACATCTTTTAAGTCGTATAGAAACGGGAGAAATTTTAAGTTCAAATAAAAATGTTCAAACTATTTGGGTTCGAGCAGGAGTTATAATTGGTTCTGGAAGTTCAAGTTTTGAGATTATTAGAAATATAACAGAAAAACTTCCAATAATGACAACTCCAAAATGGGTAACTACAAAAGCGCAACCAATTGCTGTTGAAGATGTTTTGTCATATCTGCATAACTCAATATATTTAAAAGAAGAAGAAAATTTAATAGTAGATATTGGAAGTGAACAATTAAGTTATAAAAGCATGATGTTAAAAACTGCAAAAGTTTTAGGATTAAAAAGAATTATTATTCCTCTTCCTTTTATGTCTATAAATATCTCATCATATTGGTTAAACCTTTTTACTCCTGTTCCTTTTAGTGTGGCAAAAGCTTTGATTGAAGGACTAAAATCAGAAGTTGTAATTCAAAATGACAATGCAAAAAAATATTTTCCAGACATTACTCCAATTTCCTATGAAGATGCTGTATCAAATGCAATAAAAGAGATAGAAAACGACCAAGTAATAAGTAGATGGAATGACAACTCAAATAATATTTGGGAAAAAGATGCACAAAATGAAATCTCAAAAGCAGTTTTTATAGATAGAAAAGAAATTGATATTTCAAATCTTGATGCCTCAAAAGTTTATCAATCATTCATAAGTATTGGTGGAACAAATGGCTGGTTTGATTTTGATTTCTTATGGGAAATAAGAGGAATCATCGACAAAATGATTGGTGGCGTTGGATTAAAACGAGGAAGAAGAAGCCAATGTGATTTAAGAATTAGTGATTGTTTAGATTTTTGGAAAGTTGTAGATTTAAAAGAGAATGAAAGACTTTTATTATTTGCCCAAATGAAACTACCCGGAATGGCTTGGCTTGAGTTCAAAATCAAAGATAACAAACTAATTCAATCAGCCTACTTCTATCCAAAAGGTCTATTGGGAAGATTGTATTGGTATCTTTTAGTTCCCCTACACTATTTTGTATTTAATAACATGATAAAAAGTATAATCAAAAAGGCTAAAAGCCTTTAACTTATACTTTTTAAAATATATTCCACATCTAGTTTTTTTCTTAGTGTTCCTATAAAATTATCAAGAGTTTGTTTTTTGTACTCTTGAAAATCAAAACCAATATAATCACTTTTAATTGATTTAAAATATTTTGTTCTAAACTCATTGTTATCAAAGATTTGATGTACAAAAGTTCCTTTGAAATTTTGTTTTTCAAAAGATAGAGGATAGAGTTTGCTCATACCGTGATGTATTTCGAATCCCTCTATTTTTTCACCAAATAAATCATAAGACTTTTTCTCTAAAACTTTCTCTTTTTCAAAAGTTATCACATCAGGGATAAAAGCAAAACCCTCTTCTTTTGAAACTTCTTCATTTTCTAAGGCATAAATATCTTCAAGAGATTTAAACATCATTTCATAACCACCACAAATGGCACAAATATCTTTTTTATAGTTTTGTATTTGAGAAAAGAGTCCAGTTTGTTTTAACCATTTTAAATCTTTGATTACAAGCTTGCTTCCTGGAAGTATTACTAAATCAAACTTTTCAAGGGAAATGTTGGAACTTACAAACTCCACAAAAACCTCATCATCAGCAATCAATGGTTCAAAATCATTGTAATTACTCATATATGGATATGCAATTACTGCAATGTCTAGTTTTTTATTTCTGGGTTGTTGAACAAAGTTTGTCAAAGATGCACTATCTTCAAATCCAAGATTAAAAGGCAAATATGGCAACACTCCTAAAACTGGGATTTTAAAATCCTCTTGAATAATTCTAATTCCCTCGTCAAAAAGTGTTAAATCACCTCTAAATTTATTTACTATTACACCTATTACATTTTTTCGTAACTTTTCTGGTAGTAAATTATAAACTCCCCAAATAGAAGCAAAAACTCCACCTTTTTCTATGTCTGCCACTAAAATGATTTTTGTGTTGTACTCTGTAGCTATAAAAATATTCGACAAATCCTTATCCATAAGATTTAGCTCAACGGGACTTCCAGCACCTTCACAAACAACACAATCGTACTTTGTATCCAAATAATCAAAACATCGCTTTACAGCTGGTTTTAGTAAGTCTAAATCCCTATAATATTCCCTAACATCTTTGTTTGTAACAACTTTCCCCTCAACAATAAGTGAAGCCGAACTTCCACGACCAGATTTTAATAAAACTGGATTTAGATGATATGAAGTTTCCACGCCCAAAACCTCAGCTTGAAAATACTGAGCAATAGCAATCTCACTTCCATCATCACAAACATGAGAGTTATTTGAAACATTTTGAGCTTTAAAAGGTGCAACTTTGTAACCCAAATCTTGAAGTATTTTTGCTATTACAAATGTTATTGTTGATTTTCCTGCATCACTTGAAGTTCCGAAGATTGAGATGTTATTCATATTATTCCTATATATATTCTTTTAATATCTTTTCTATTTTCTCTTTATAGATTCTTTTTGTCACATAATGTAAGCGTAATAGAATTACCCCTACGATTATTGGAATAAAAATAAAATAGTAAGAAAATTCTTTTTCAAATGAAAATTGAATCATAAAAAATACATTAAAAATTGCCGAAATTAAAAATCCACCTGAAAGATTCCATCTAAGAAAATAAAGATGATTTTCTCTTTCTATAAAATATTCATATACTTGATAATTCATTTTAAAAAATTTTAATTCTTTTTCAAAATCAATTTCATCTTTTTTACATTTAAACATATTGAGTATCTTGAATAAAATTGACATAAATGCCATAATTACATGTCCAACAAGATATGAGAAAATAAAAAAGATTAATAACAAATACTCAGTATTTAATATGTTAATTAATTTATTTCCTAAATATAATTTATCCACTATTATAAAATTAAATATTAACACAAATCCTGGTAACACATAAATTATAATATCTCTTGCTATATGTTTAAATAAATCTAGCAATTTTGCAATTGAATTATCCATAATTATCTCATCCTTTTTACTTTTTATAAGAGTTTTCCCTAGATTTTACAGATATAACTAAAATAATAAGCCTATCTTCCTCTTTTTTATAAATAACTCTATAAGTTCTTAATTTTAATCTATAGAGTTCTTCATCCATACCTTGAAGTTTTTTTATTTTGCCAGTTTTTAAAAGTTCTTGTTCATATTCAAAAGAGAAATTTTCTACGAAACTATAAAGTGAATCTCTTATGAACTTTATATCTGAAATATTTATATTTTTAAAATCTTTTTTTACAGGCTTTTCAAATTCAAGGGTGTACATTTATACACCTAATTCTTTGAAAAAATCATCAGCTTTTATTGTTCCTGTACTTTCAGACAATCTTTTTTTAGCTATTTGAATATCTTGATAATCCATATACATTTCAAGGGCTTCTGAAATAATTGCAGTTTTCTTTTTACCCAACTCTTTTGACATAATGTCTAAATCTTCAAGTAATTCTAATGATAAAGTAAATGTTGTTGGTTTAACAGTTTTATACATAATAAACTCCTTTTATATTGTTTATTATATTGTTTATTATATTTAATGTCAAACATAAATCATTTTCTTAGTCATTCCACCATCAACTACAAAATCACTTCCAGTTATAAAACCTCTATTTTTTAGTAAAAATTTAACAACATCTACCACATCATCAGGGACTCCAACTCGTCCGCTTGGGTGTTGAAAATTATCATTTTTTGTAGGAAGATAGTTTTCATCTGTGTTTATCCAACCAGGAGTTATTGAGTTTACTTTTACTTCAGGACTTAATGACATTGATAGAGCATGAGTTAAAGATGAGATTCCACCTTTTGAAGCACTATAGGCTTCAGTTCCCACTTCACTCATTAAAGCTCTTGTTGAAGAGATATTTATGATGTGTCCTTGGGATTCTTTTAGGAAAGTTGCAAACTCTTTTGAAAGAATATACGGAGCTGTTAGATTTACACTTAAAATATTTTCCCACTCTTCAAAGGTCTGTTTTTCTAGAATTTTATGTGAAAAAATTGCAGCATTATTTATAAGTGCATAAAGTGAATCTATGTTTGATTTGATTTTATTAATAGTTTTTAGAAGTTGCCCTTTATCAGATATATCACATTTATAAAAATCAACTCCGTCCATTTTATTTTCAACTATATCTATATTTATAATATGATATTTTTTTCTTAAACTCTTAGCTATAACTCTACCTATTCCTTTTGAGGCACCTGTTATTATTATATTTTTCATCTATACTCCAATTTGTTTATTACTAATCTTTTATTATTAAATGGGTCAACTATTGCTTCTATTTCATTAAAACTATGTTTCAAAGGAAAAGCTATTTTTGAATTTGTTGCTGTGCTTTCTAAAATATAAAATCTTTTATCATTTACATATAAAGCTTTTGAGTTTTGCAGTTTTTGCTCTAGATTTACAATCACAAAAATGTGTTTTGGAACTAAAACAAAATAGGCTTCATAACCTTTGACTTTTAACATTGAAATCAAAAGATTTGATTTATCATCACAATCTCCAAAGTTTTGAGTAACTACTTGTTTCGCACTTCTGGCGATACTTTCATTTATTTTATAGGGAATTGCTGTTACAAAATCAAGCATTGATTGAACTTCACAAACTTTGTTTAAAGCACAATCTTTTGTTAGATAAGTTGCTAGTTTTATGGTGTAATCATCGGTTCGTACTTGATTTACATAAGTTGCATCACCAATATCTATGAACTGATTTTTTACTATAAAAAAAGAGGAGAAAATTAGATAAATTATATAAAATACAAATATTGCTGAGATTAAAAAAGAGAGATATTTTAAAAATCTATTTTCTATTAACATATCTCTTTTAAAGCCCTTTGTAAAATCTCATTTGCACTTGAACTCTTAACTGCAATTCTCACAAATCTTTCATCTAAATAGTCAAAATTTGAACAATCTCTAACCATTATTTTATATGGTTTTAGTTTTTCTTGAAACTCTTTTGCATTTAGGTTTGCTAGTTTTACAAGCAAATAATTTGCACTACTTTCAAAAATCTCTTCGATTAAATCTGACTCTTTTAAGATATTTTCTAACTCAATTTTATTTTTTATATTTATAGCTTTTGAGATGTTTTTGAAAAGTTTGTCATCCAAAGCACTTTGTAAATAGTTTGAATCAAATTGTGATAGTTTCCACATTGGCTCAAATCTTTTTAGTTTTTCAATATTTTGCGGTGTTGAAACTATTGTTCCAACTCGTATTCCTGCACTTGAATAGAACTTTGTCATTGATTTTAAAATATACAATTTATCGTAAGTTTCTAGGTATTTTATAGCTGAGGGTTTATCGCAAAAATCTAAAAAACTCTCATCTATTAAAATAGTGCAAGAGTTTTCAATCCAAGTTTGCATCAACTCTGCTAAGTCATAATATTTTCCATCAGGAGTTGAAGGATTTACAAATATTACTAAAGAGTTCTCTTTTACTTTTTCATTTATATCTTCAAATCTATTTATTGTATTTAGTTCATATCCAAAATTTAAAGAGGCTTTTTTATACTCTAAATATGCAGGTGAATAAATGGTGCAAGAGTTTAGATTTAGATGTCTAAATAGAGTAAAAATCGCAGAACTTCCACCATTGAAAAGCTCAATTTGTGAGCTTTTAACACCATAATTTGAAGATATTTTTTCATATAACTTATCATAAGTTGGATACGATGAAATATCTAAAGTGTTAAAATCAATATTAATTTGAGGTTTTACAAAATTTATATTTGAAGATAAATCAATTATCTCAGCTACACTACAGCCTAAATCAAAGGCAAATTTTTCTATTTGTCCACCGTGTTCAAATGTTTTCATAATATTATTGCTAGTCCTATATTTAAAAGTATTAATTCTGTGTGTTCAAGGGTAAAACCTAAACAATCTCCATTTACAAAGCCAAACTTGTTGTTTAAAATTTTTAAAATAAAATAAAAACTCAAAAGTGAAATCCCAAATAAAACTAAAACATTTGAGCCAATAAAAAATGCAATAATCACATAAAGTAAAGCAAAGATTTTTAGTTGAAATATTCCAGAATTTGCAAAAGCCAAAGATAAAAAACTATCTTTGCTAAATTTAAAATATCCAAGTAAATAAATCAAATTTAATCTTGAAAAAACGAAAACAATCAAAAATAAAACATATTGTTTTTCATATAAAACATAAGTAATTATTCCCACTTTTAATAAAACAAAAGCAACTCCATACAAAGCACCAATTGCTCCAATAGTTGATTCTTTCATGATTTTATAAGCATCTTTTCCACTATATGAAGCAAACC
>JBBRXF010000028.1:0-21620 GCA_038248665.1 Campylobacterales bacterium
CTTTATACATTACTTCAAAACTTAGAATATGAAGATGCAAAAAATAGAATAAATGCTGTTGATATGGATGATATTGTAGAGTTTGAACCATCTGAGTATTCTTCAAATATGTTTTGGCAAACAAATCAAAAAAGCCAGCAAAAAGTTTATGCAATTATTTCAAACTATTTATCAACAACGAATAACAGCGACATTAATAAGCTTTGTAGTAAATTTGGAAAAAATATAGTTAGAGCTGTTTTAAATGATAAATATAAAAAATTATATGCTCAAGGTTATATTTCAACAAGTGGTATGGATATACCTTTAATTGGAAAATACAATGAAAATCCGATGTTTAAAGAAATTTTAGGAGCTATAAATGACTTCAAATGAAATAAAAGAAAAGACAATAAAGCTATTAAATAAATAAGCTATGTTACCATCCCAAATGAATAAAAAATACCAAATACTAAAAGATATTTTCGGACACGAGCATTTTAGAAGCTTCCAAGAAGAGGTTGTTGATTGTATTCTTAACAAACAAGATGTTTTGACAATTTTACCAACAGGTGGTGGAAAATCACTTTGTTATCAACTTCCAACACTTCTTATGAATGGAACTACTGTTGTAATTTCTCCACTTATTGCGCTTATGCAAGACCAGATAAAAGCTTTAAATGATTTGAATATTAGTGCTGAAATGATTAGTTCTGCCACTTCAAACGATGAAAATAGTTTTACTCTTCAAAAGCTTTTAAATGGTGAACTAAAGTTTATTTATGTTGCACCTGAAAGGTTCACTTCAAATGAGTTTGTTTCAGTTTTACAGCGAATAAATATAAACTATTTTGTAATTGATGAAGCGCACTGTGTTTCTGCTTGGGGTCATGAGTTTAGGGCTGAATATAGAAATCTTGATAGATTAAAAAGATTTTTCCCAAATACTGCAATTTGCGCATTTACTGCAACTGCTACAAAAAAAGTTGAAGCTGATATTGCTTCCTCTTTGAACTTACAAAATCCTAGACATTTCAGAGCAAAAACTGTAAGAGATAATCTTGATATAAAAGTTGAACCACGAATTGCAAATGGGAAAACTCAAATTTTAAACTTCCTAAAAACACACAAAGGTTTATGTGGAATTATCTACACTTTTACAAGAAAAGAAGCCGAATCAACAGCTGAGTTTTTGAGTGAAAGCGGATATAGTGCAAAAGCCTATCATGCGGGACTTAGTAATGATAGAAAAAATGAAGTTTTTAATGATTTTGTATATGAAAAAATAGATATTGTAGTAGCAACCATCGCTTTTGGAATGGGAATTGATAAATCAAATATTCGTTTTGTAATTCACACTTCATTGCCTAAAACCCTTGAAAATTACTATCAAGAAATAGGTCGAGCTGGGCGTGATGGTGAGATGTCTTATGTTTATATGCTTTATTCAAAAAGTGATGAGGTAAAAAGAAAAATCCAAATCGAAGAAGCCATCGACAATGCTTACAAACAAACTGGACTTGATAAGTTAGAGTTTATGTATAGATATTGTGTGAGTAATAATTGCCGTCATAAAATGATTGCAGGATATTTTGAAGATGAGATACAAGAGTGTAAAACTTTGTGTGATAACTGCACAAAAGGTGAAGTTGAGCAGGTTGATATGAGTGTGGATGCTCAAAAACTTTTAAGTGCCATTTATAGAAGTGAACAAAGATTTGGATTAAATCATATTATTGATATTTTACGTGGTTCAAAAAATCAAAAGTTATTAGATTTTGGACATGATAAACTAAGTGTTTATAATTTGGGTGCGGATAAGAGTAAAAATGAATGGATAGCAATTGCAGATAAATTAATAGATATTCAAGCACTTACTTTAGGGGAATTTCGAGCTTTGAAAATAAGTTCTTTAGGTTTAGAGATTTTAAAAGGTAAAGAGAAACTTTTTATCGATAGTGATAAACTAGGAATTGCTTCAAAAATCCAAGAAGAAGAAACAGAGCTAAGTTTTGATGAACTAATTTATGAAAGATTCAGAACCTTACGAAGAGAGATAGCCCAAGAGAGCGAAGTTCCAGCTTATGTGATATTTGGAGATAAAACTTTAAAAGAGTTTGCTTTAAAACTTCCCATTTCAAAAGAGCAAATGTTAGAGATAAATGGCGTTGGTCTTGTAAAATATGAGAAGTATGGAGAGACTTTTTTAAATTTATCAAAAGAGATAAAAGAAGAGTTTTCTGAAAAACTTGAACAAAAAGAGCCATTAAAAAAACTAACAAAAACATATTTAGAAACTTTTGAGCTTTTAAATGAGGGGAAAAGTGTAGAAGAAATTGCTCAAATTAGAGATTTAGGATTAACTTCAGTTCTTAGTCATATTACAGTTTTGACTGAACATGAAAAAATCTCTAAAGAGAAAAAAGGAGAACTCTTAAAACCTTTGGAGATTCCAGAAAATATAAAAATTTGGATAGAAGAGGGCTTAAAACTTGATAGTTTTAAAGAGTTAAGACAACATCTATATTTGTATGAATATCTAAAAAGAGAAACAAACTAAATTTTAAAACTTAGTTTGTAAAACACTCTTTGTTGTACATATAAACACTTTTTGATTTTGAAACAAAGATTCCACTTAGAGCTTTTCTTAAATAATTTAACATAATAAATCCTTTTTCACAGATATATTACTCTTAATACATCTTCTATTCCTTTGAGGATTTATTCATCGCTAAACCATTTTTTATTGTAATCTTTTAAGGATTCAGGATAATATCTGTGTTTAGGAATGTTGTTTACTATAACTGCAATTATTAGTAAAATAAAAGCTCCAGATGTAACAGGAACAAGTACATATAAAAAACCTAACTCATGTATTTGATTACTTCCAATTACTGCAATTAAAGCTGTCGCACCACCTGGTGGATGTAAAGTTAGAGTTAATTGCATAAAAAATATTGAAGTTGCAACGGCAAATGCAGAACAAAATAGAATATTTCCAGAAAATAGTTTATAAGAAATAACACCAATTATGGCAGATATTATATGTCCACCAATAAGATTTCTAGGTTGTGCTAAAGGAGAATTAACAGCTCCATAAACTAAAACTGCACTAGCTCCAAAAGAACCAATTACTAAAGTTAAATCCGTATCATCTAAAATATCACGATGAAAATATGAAATGGCAAGTATTCCTATAAAAGAGCCAATCCATGACCAAAAAAGATTTGATTTTTCTAAAGGTTCAGAATTTGTTTTTTTGAATTGTTGTAAAAATGTTTTCATGACAGATGTTATCAAAAAATATTTTTCTGATAAATGATTTGAATCAAGTTATAAAACAAAAATCAGCAATAAATTAACTAAATTTCTATAATATACATAAATAAATAATAAAACTAAACTCAAGGTAAAATAATCTAGTGAAACAAGAGAAAAATTTCATTTTTGATAAAATAAAGTGTAATATCCTTATAGTTGATGATTCTAAAACAATAAATAATGTTTTAACTAAAAAATTTCAAACTAATGGATATACAACTTTTAATGCCTATACTTTATTTGAAGCTAGAAAAATAATTAAACAAAATGAAATCCACTATTTGATTTTGGATATAAATCTTCCTGATGGAAAAGGTTATGATTTATTAGATGAGTTAAAAGATTATTCAATAAAAGTTTTTATATTAACAAGTCAAAAAGATGAAGAAAAAAGAGAGTTTTCTTTTAAAAAAGGAATTATTGACTTTATTATAAAAGATAATATTTTGTTCCAAAAAATAGAACAAATAATAGAGATGATTGAGAAATTAGAGAAAAATAAAAATGAAACAATTTTAATAATAGATGATTCAGCGGTAATTCAACATCAATTAAAAGATTTATTTGAAAATAGAAATTATGATGTTTTAATTGCGTCCGATGAGGATAAAGCACTTGAGTTAATAGTTTCAAAACAGCCCGATTTGATACTTTTAGATGTTCAATTAAAAAATACAAATGGGATACATTTTTTACAAAAATATCAAAAACTCATAATCTCAGAACTTAAAATACCAGTTATTATAATAAGTGGAACTATTGATATTTTAATTACTAGAGATAGTTATAAAGCAGGTGCTGTTGATGTCATAAAAAAACCTTTTTTGATTGAAGAGATGAATTTAAAAATTGATTTATGGATAGATTATAAAAGAAAACAAAAAGAGCTAAATCGTTCAACTCAACTTTTAAATGAATATAAAAATGCAGTTGATGAACGGTCTATTGTTTCAAAAACAGATGATAAAGGAATAATAACTTATGTTAATGAAAAATTTTGCAAAATTAGTGGTTATTCAAAAGAAGAGTTGATTGGTAAAAATCATAATATCGTAAGGCATGAAGATACAAAAGATGAACTTTATCAAGGACTTTGGGAAACTATTCACAATCAAAAAAAGAGTTGGATAGGACAAATTAAAAACAAAAAGAAAGATGGAACATATTATTGGGTAGATACTTTAATAAAACCTATTTTAGATAAAAATGGAAATATAGAAGAGTTTATTGCACTAAAAAATGATATTACAGAACAAGAAGATGTAAAAGAGTATTTTAAACTAAAACTAAAAGGTTCACAAAAAAATTTAAATTATTCTATTAAATTAGCAAAAGAGTATGAAAAAGCCATTGATTCAAGCAATATTTTATTAAGAACAAATTTGGATAAAAAGATAAATTATGTAAATGAAAAATTTATGCAATTAACTAAATTTTCAAAAGACGAACTTATTGGCGCTGATTATAGAATTTTTAAACATCCAGATATTAAAGATAAGATTTTTGAAGATTTAGATTCTTTGTTGGATTCAAAAAATATTTTTCATCAAATTTTAAAGAATAAATCAAAAGACAATGAAACTTATTGGATTAATGTAACTATTATTCCAATCAAAAATGATAAAGATATTATCATTGAATATATGTGGATTATAAATGATTTAACAGAACTTTTTAATCTAAATGAAGAGATTCAAAGTACACAAAAAGAGATTATTTATAAAATGGGTGAAATTGGAGAAACTAGAAGTAAAGAAACAGGAAACCATGTAAAAAGAGTTGCTGAATATTCAGAATTATTAGCACTTTTATATGGGCTTGATGAAAAAGAGGCAAATATCCTTGTTGTTGCTTCTCCAATGCATGATATTGGAAAAGTTGGTATTTCTGATGCTATTTTGAAGAAACCTGCAAAATTGACGGTTGAAGAGTTTGATATTATGAAAGAACACTCAATTATTGGATATAACATTTTAAAAGATTCAAAAAGAGATATTTTAAAAGCAGCTGCAATTGTGGCAAAAGAACACCATGAAAAATATGATGGAAGTGGTTATCCTTTTGGTTTAAAGGGTGAAGAGATTCATATTTATGGAAGAATTACTGCCCTTGCAGATGTATTTGATGCTTTAGGAAGTGAAAGATGTTATAAAGAAGTTTGGGAAGATGAAAAAATATTCCAGCTTTTTAGGAATGAAAAAGGAAAACATTTTGACCCAAAACTTGTTGATTTGTTTTTTGATAATCTTAATAAATTTATGCAAATAAGAGAAAGATATAAAGATTGAGAATTTTATAAGAAGAAAAACTCTTCTTATAAAATATTTAGTTGGTGAGATAAATCAGCTGCAATTCTTTCGTAGTTTCTCACAGCCAATAATCTTTCTTGACCTTTTACTCCAACTTGTGTTACATCCTCTTTTGATAAAGAGATAATATATTCAAGTTTATTTCTGATAGATTCTTCATCAAAATTTGTGAACCAAGCACTTGTATTATCTTCAAAGATTGAAGCATTGTTTTCATTATCACTCATAATACAAGGAACTGCACTTGAATAATAATCTAAAACTTTCATAGGAGTAGAACTATTAAATAATGCAATATCAGGAAGTGGCGATAATCCAACATCAGCTCGGGCAATTAGTGCTAATAACTCTTTTCTAGTTTTTGCATCATGAATTTCAATATTAAGCCTTAAATCTGAGAAATTATTTAATAAATCATCTAAATATTCAGGGTCTTTTGTTGAAATCATAAGTTTATAATTTGAACTGTGAATATTGCTAAATGCTTCTAAAATTGTCTCAAATTCTCTTAATTTATCCAAAGTTCCCGCATAAAAGAATCTTTTTTCACTTCCTTCATGTTGAATATTATGGTGTAAAACTTCAGGATCAATTGCTGATGGAATTACAAAAGTTCTTGTTTTTACATCTTTGAAATAATCATTTTTCATTTGAAATGAAGTTGGCAAGAATATATCACATTCGTTTATTAAACTCACTTCATTATATGTTTGTATTTTATTGCTAATTACATCTAAAATTGATTTTTTGTTATTTGCCAAATCAGTTTCAAGTTTTGCAATTCTTTTAGGAAATGAGAGTCTAAATCCAACTTTGAAGTTATATTTTGCTTTTTGTTTTAATACTTCTTTTAATAAATCTGTACTATTTCTAATAACTACAAATTGATATTCGTTAAGATTTATTCCTTTTTTTTCTAGTTCAGAAAGTATATTGTGTTTGAATTTCTCAGGAATAATAATTCTTCCATCTTCTTTTATTTCAATTTCTGATTTTTCTTTAGAAAAAAATGTTGTATTTATATCAAAATGTTTTGTTAAATATTTTTGAAATAGTGGCCCTATAAAACTATGGTCAGTATATTCATCTTGGTCTGTAATATACAAAAATTTACTCATGTCTAACTCCTTTAGAATTTATGAAAAAATTCTATCATTAAAGTATCGCAATAAAAGAGCATTTTAGTTATTTAAATTTAGTAGAGTTTCCCAAATAAATCAACATGGGTTAAATAAACTCTTAAATCAAATTCTACTTGATGATAAGAGGGCATTACAAAAGTGCATAGATTATAAAAAGCTTTGTCATGGTCTCTTTCTTTAAAGTGAGAAAGCTCATGTACAACAATCATTTGCAAAAACTCTTCAGGCATGTTTTTGAAAACTGAGGCAACTCGTATCTCATTTTTTGATTTGAGTTTTCCACCTTGAACCCTTGAAACTATTGAGTGCATTCCAAGAGCATTGTTTATTACATTTATTTTTCCATCGTACATTACTTTTGAAACTTGATATTTTTTGAAATATTCGTTTTTGAAATCCATTACATAAGAGTACAAAGTTTTATCATTTGTATATGCATGCGCATTTGGATATTTTGTTTTTATATATGATGATAGTTTTTCTTTTTCTATCAAAACTTTGATTTTATCTTGTAAATCTTTTGGGTAGTGGCTTATGTATTTCATGGGCGGATTATAACTTATTGTGTTGTAATGCTTCCTTTAGCTCAATATTTCCAATGGATTTGGTTTATTGTTTCTCATAATTTGGGCAATTTTATCTTCTCTTTCTTTTTTTATAGAGTTGTAATTTTCTAAAATATCTTCATACCAAGATAATATTTCTTTATAAGTTTTACTTGCTAATTCAGTTGGACTTTCATCTAAAGATATTTTAAAATCTCTAATTTTATCTTTTAAATATTTTTCCATATCCTTTTCTTTTATTTGTACAAAATCAGAATTTTTAGGAATCCAAGAAAAAAAAGATTGCAAAGAAATTACACACATAAAACGCAAAGTCTCTTTATCATCTAAAGTTTTTAATTTTTCAAAAATCGCTTTATTAAAATCTTCATTATCACTTATCAAAGAAGTTGCAATAAAACTACTAACTACATCATCAAAACGAATATGTGAAGCATCGTAAATTTTGCCGTTTTCATCTTCTTCTATTATGAGATTTTTTAGTTCTTTTATTTCCTCATAAGAAAGAGATAATATCTCTTCTTTAGTGATATATCTATCTTCAACAATAGAAAATATTTTATTCTGTTCTTTCTCATTAAAAGAGACTTCACATTTAGTTACAAGTTTATCAAAATCATCTTTTTTTATTAAATCAACACTTGATGTACCTGATAACTCTTTTTTTGGTAAATTATCTATATTTAAAGATGAGATTAGAACATTATCTATATTCATTTTTAGCTCATTTTTAATATTAATTTTAATCTATCATACTCTTCATTATCATCAGAATCTTGTTTTGTATTATTAGAGCTGTTTTTTATTTCTTGAAGCATATTTGAAATATTACCAAGTGTAGTATCAAAATCAGAACTAGGATTTGATTGTGAAGTTGTGCTATTTGAAGCTTTTTTTACTACTTCTCCCTTTATATTTTTTTTAGCGTCTAATATTTCCAGTTCTAGTTTTTTTAGAGCTGCTTCAATATCTTTTATACTTATCTCTTTTCCAGATTCTTTATCTTCTTTCATTTTTAGAATCTCTTTTAATTTCTCTTCAAATGCTTTTATTTCTCCAACAGTAAGACCTGTTCTTAGAAGTGAAATAATATCTTCATAAAGGCTTTGAGTTGAACTTTTATACACAATTATTTCTTTTTCATCTATTTTTGGAGTTGTAGTTTCACTTGTTGATTTTGTAGAAGAAATCAAACTCTCAAAATCATCACTTTTTGCTTTTTCAACACTTGAAGTTCTATTTGAATTATCGTAAATGTCGTTATTTGTTAAAGATGTTATTTCCATTTTGGTTTCCTTTTTTAGATTTTATTAAGCATATTTAGATTGATTTGCAATTTCACTATAATTCTTTTGAAGAGTAGTAAAATTATTTAAAAGTTTTTGATACATTGGTTTATCTTCATCATAAACAGGATTTTTTAGAATTGCGTTTAATTCACTTATATTTGTATTTATGAATTTACTATAATCATTTATTTTCCAATCATCACCTTGTGGTAAATATTTCTTTTTAAGTTCTGAATCATCAGTTCTAGCGATTATAGCTCTTGTAACTTCTGTATTATCATTAAAACCTAAGGTATCAGATAATCTATTAAAGAACTCCATACTTTCTATATTATTATCAATAGTTTGTACAGTTTTAAATAATGATTTATTAAAATCTGTATTATCTGTCATTCTTGTAGCTTTTATCATTGCACCAATTTTATTATCTGTAATATTTACAAGTGGAATTTCATTAGGAGAGACATTACTTGTATAACCTGCAACTAAAAACTTTTCAATTTTTTGTACTTGTTCGTAACTTAAACTATTTGCTTCTTCCATAGTAAATTTATCATCAGATAAAATACTTCTAAATATCTTTTCATCAGTTGGAGATAAAGATGAAAATCCATTATATTTATCAATAAATGCTACTATTTTTGGAGTTTTAGTAGTAGTTGAAGTTGTAGTTGTTGTTTCTTGAGTTTGAGTATTTAGTAATGTATTAAAAGAACTATTTGCACTTTGTGTTGTTGCACTTTGTGTTGTTGCAACAGTTGAATAAGTACTATTACTTTTTGATGATATTTCCATTTTGTTTTCCTTTTCTTAGATTTTATTAAGCATATTTTGTTTTACTTATTACTTGATTATAATTCTTTTCAAGAACATCATAAACATTTACAATATCCTGAAATTGTTTTTTTATTTCATCATTTCCTTTATGCTTTGCGATAATTGATTCATGATGACTTTTAACATCTTTAATAAATTTACTAAAATCTATATCTATATTTTGATATTCCCATGGATTTACTAAATAACAATCTTTATATTGAAATGTTGCTCTTAATTCTTTTCCTGTAAATAATTGACCTAAGTTATTTTCAACTTCATTTCTTAATATTGAAGCATCTTTATCATCTAGTTCTTTTAATGTATTGTAATAAGCTTCATTGAATTGTCTATTTCCAGTTGTTTGTGTTGCAATTAAATCTACACCACATTGAACTATTGGCATTGAATACATCTCTTCTTTTGTTAATTTAGCTGGAAGAATTAAATCTCTAATTCTTTCAACTTGTTCATAACTTAAACTATTTGCTTCTTCTTTTGTTAGTTTATTATCAGATAATATTTCTCTAAATATTTTTTCATCAGTTGGAGATAAAGATGAATATCCATTATGTGCATCAAGAAAATCATTTATCTTTTTATAAAATTTATTAGTTGATGTGGTCGTAGTTGCATCTTGATTTTGAGTATTTACTAATGTATTAAAAGAGCTACTTGTATTTTGTGTAGTTGTTGTTGTTTGTGATTTTGAAACAGCTGAATAAATACTATTATTTGTTGATGATATTTCCATTTTAGTTTCCTTTTTTAAATATTAATTTCTAAGGGATTAGGTTTACTATTATAAGTGAGTTGATTTAACATAGTGTCATTTTGAGAAACTCTTTTTTCATACTCATTTTTAACATTATCAAATAAAGCAAATTCATTTGGTAAATATTTTTGAGAATATTCTGATAAATCTTTTCCATACTCTTTAAAATAGTTTTTACTTGTTTCATAAAATTTAAAATATGTTTTAGCATCAACAATTCCATCTATTTCTTTATCTAGTGGATCAACAGTGATTTTAGCATTCTTAATATATTCTGAATATTCACCAAAAGAATCAAAGCCTTGTTCTTTTAAAAATTTATCTCTTTCATCACTAGGTAATGTTTGAACCATTCCTATTATTCCTAATTTAAATTCTTCTGATTGAGTAAATTCATTCCCAGAAATCAAAGCTTTTTCTGTTTCTGCTGTTTTTAAAGTCCTATCAAAAAAGTTTCTAGTTGAAATATCATTAAAATCAGCATTTTTTGCTTGGTCAAATAAAACTTGGTTTAGTGTTTCATCGGGAGATAAAGTTGATAATAATTGTAATTTATGAGCTTTCTCATTTTCATGGGGCATTTTATCCCAAGGAAATATCTCATTAATATCTTTTACAGAAAGTTTTTTATATTCAGCATACGTATAATCACTTGCTTGTGTTTTTTCATTTTGAGAAATTGTGAAACTACTATCTGTTTCTGATTTTGCTTTAGAACTTGTTTGTAAAGATGTAATTGCTGTATAAATATTACTATTAGTTGTTATTTCCATTTTAGTTTCCTTTTGATTGGAATTTTATAACTCTATTTCTTATTATACTTTTTTGGCGTCACATATGGTGTCACAGAATAAAAATCATTTATAATATTACTTTATATACATTTAACTAAAAAAAGAATACACTCAACTATGTTTTTAAAAAGGCTTCATCATGGAAGTTCAATAAATTCTTTGGGATGTAAAATAAATGACAACAATAAATAAAACTCAAACAGATTATTTAGTAAATAAATATTCTTATGATAAAAACAATCAAGCAAATTCTATTAATACTGACTTTACTACACAAATAAATTCAAACATTGAGCCAACTGATATATCGTTTGATGATTACAAAAAATTAACATACGATGCACTTGAAACAATATTTAATAAAGATTCAAAAAAAATTGGTATAGCATCTGGATTATTGGGAAGTGCTAAACTAACAAATGATGATATATTAAATAAAATTTATTTTGATAAGAAATCTGAATCTATAAATAATAATACATCAGATAAGTATTTCCAAACACTTGGAATGATTGCTATTATGAATTTTAAAATTGATGAAAATAATGATGCATTTCTTCCTAATGATCCCACTTCACTTGCAAAAATAGGACAATCAAATAAGAGTAATACTACTTCACAAGAATCTTTATTTACTACAAAAAATAAACTCTTTTCAGATTTTGATAAATTTAAAGATTATTATGAAAATAGTAAAGAAAACTGGACAAGTAATATTGATATAAGTGAAATATTTAAAAATATGGATGAAATAAAAACCCTATATAATCAAAAGGTTGAAGAAAATAATGCTATTTTAAATAGCTATACGAGAAATACAAAAGAACAGATTTTTTGAAATAAGTAAGAGCTTTTATGGCAAGAATTGAATATTTAAAAGAAGAGTTTTAAATCTCCTCTTTTATCTTTTCTAAATCTTTTATTTTTTCTAAATATTGTTCTTTTCTTGAAGTTACAAATTTGATTCTATCTTCATTTATTTCTAAATATTGCTCTTTTGAGTATTTTACAATTTTAAATAAATAGTTTCTTTTTGAGGTTAAGAAATCTTCGATTTTTTCAAATCCAAAATTTGCTTTTAGTTTTGCAACAATTTCATCTTCTCTTGGGTGAGAAATAGAGAATTTTGATGGCTCTTTTTTGTATAACTCTTCTGATTCTAAGATTTGTTGTTCAAAGTGAGCAATAGTTGCTTGTGTTGTTTGAATGTATGAATATGATAATGCACCATTAAAATATGCGAATTTTTTTCTAATTGCTGAGATATTTTCTAAAATAGCTGTGTGATATGTTTTTAAAACATTTTCATAAACTTTTGCTGCAAAGTGTCTTGTATTTGAAAACTCTAAATCTGAAGCAATTTCCCTTTGTTTTCTAATAAGTTCATAAGGTTCTTGCCATTTTGTAACTTCATTTTTGATGATGTTATAAGCATCTCTAAATGCTTCATCAGTATCTAGTTCGATATTTTTTAGAAGTTTTATAGATCTTTTGAACATTTTATCAATTGTTTGGTCATCATAAAAAAGTTTTTTATAGATGCTGTCTGAGTCAATCCAAAAAGTTTCATAATCAAATTTCTCGATTTTTGCACCTAAAAAGCTTTTTGTTTCTTCAAATCTGAAAGCAGGTTTTTTCTTGATATTTTTATATGTTTCATGGGCGATTTTTTCCATGATAGTTTCTACTGAATTGTAAATATTAAATAGTTCTTTTGAATATTTTTTATGAATACCTTCAAAATGCTCAATAACAGAATTTTCACAACCTTTTAAAATCTCAATTAAAGCATCATAAATTTTTGTAATTGTTTCATACTCTTTGATTAAAATATCACAGATTCCTCTTAAATCTTTTTTGATTGCAAACTCTTTAGCATCAGCAGCTTGTGGTCTTATTGTATTTTCGATAAATTCTAAAACTTCATTGATATTTGATTCTTTTAAAAGTTTCATATCACCTGACATATCTTTTGTATTAATCTCTTCAACTTTTTTGTGGAACTCTTCAAAAGATTCTTTGAAAAAGTCTAAAGATGAAATACCCATATTATTATTTAATTCATTTTTGAATTTTTTTGTAATTGATTCAAATGAATCATCAAGTAAAACTCTTTTTTGATGTGTTCTTGATTCAAGTGCCATTCTTGCAGAAATTGGTGTAACTTGAGCAAAATATTTCCCAAATTTTTCTGTTACATATTTTGTAGTTGTTTCAACTTGGTCAGGAGTTAATTTATCTTTTTGATTTAAAACACATAAAGATTTATTTTTAAAGTGTTGCATATACTCTTCTAAAACTTCAGCTTCTGAAAGTTTTCCTGCATTATCAATAAGAGTTAGCCAAATAATTCCTCCAACATCCCTTAAAACTTTTCTTGTTGTATCAGTATCACTTTGTGATTGAGAGTTAAGTCCTGGAGTATCTACAAATGAAATATCTTTTAGAATATCCATCGGAGCATAAAGTGTAAGATATTTTATATCTTGCATTTCATGTTCTCTTTGGTCTGTAAAATCAGCAATTGATTCAATTGGAGCAAACTCTTGTGCACCTGAATAATAAGTTATTTTTAGTTTATACTCTTCACCATAGTTAATAAAATTTACTTTTGATGTAACTGGTGTAATTCCCGTTGGAAGAATATTTCTTGAAAGTAGGGCATTTAAAAATGTTGATTTACCTGAAGAAAATTGTCCAGTAATTGCAATTTCAATTGGATATCTTGCCCGTCTAATTTGTTTATTTAAAATACCAACAAGCTGATTTGATGGTAAAAACTTTTCATCAAGTAGTTTAGTTTGTACTCTTTTTATGTCTCCAACTAAACCATCTTCATAAACAACTTCTTGCAAAGAGTAAGTTGTTTTATACTCATTTACAAAACTTTTTAGGATATTTAGATTTGCACTCATTAGTATAATCCTTTTACTGTTGTAGAAATACTTTCTAGTTTTTTAATATTTTTATGAATATCTATTGATAATTGGGCTCTATTTTTATCATTTTCTTCAAATGAATTAATTTGATTTTGAAGAACTTCTTCATCATTTTTAAGTTTTTGCTCAAAAGTTTTTAATGGAGCATTTAAAGTTGTAAAGAATGATTCAATCAATAATGAACTAACTTTTTTTGCTTTTGATTTTATATCTTCTTCAATAGAGGTAAATTGATTTTTGATAAGTTGTTCAATCTCTCTATCAAGTTCATTTAGTTTTGAATCTTTTGATTTAGAAACAGCTTCAATTACTAAAGAGACTAAAACTTCATTATTTGATGTTAAGAATCCTGCTTTAAAGTCATCTTGGAAAAATCCTCTTGCATCAAAGTTTTCATTTTTATGTCCAATTGTAAAACCTAAATCATGATATTTTTGTTCACATTGTTCACCAATGGTTTGAGATTTTTTGATAAATTTATATCTATAATCTCTGATTACATCAATAATTCCATCTTTTATTGCTGTTTCTACAATAACTTTTATTCTAGAATTTTCAGGTCTTTTTTTAGTTTTCTCAAAAGAGTATCGAACGTCTCCCACAACTCTTTGTTTAATTACATTTTGTAAATCTATAAGTTCACTTTGTAAAAAAGTCTCTAAAGAGTTAATGTACTCTTTTGCATCATTTTTATAGTAGTTAATATCTTCATTCATTGCTTGGAAGATTCTTGTATTAACAGATTTTCTTTTATTAAAATCTACAAGTTCTTTTTCTAATTCATCTTTTGATTTAGAAAGAAGTTTTAATTCATAGTTTAAAAATGATGTTTGTTTTTCAATAATTCTTTGTAATTGATTTTTCGAAGATTGAATTACAAGTTCACCTTTTTGTGAATTTGAACCAAAAAGAGTTTCAGTTAAATATTGCTCAATTTCTAAAATACCAGTTTGCTCAAGAGTATAACCAGCATCTAAAGCTTCTTGCTCTCTTCCTGTTCTATGTAATAATGCCATTCTTCCAGAAATTGGAATAAACTTGATAGTTTTTAAAATATAGTCAAGTTGAGAATCTTTGTTTTGTGCACGTAACTGTTTTTCAATAGATGTTTTTGTATATTTGATAACTTCATCCAATTGCTCTTTTGAAACTGTATCAGCTCGTGTAATTACTACTAAAAGTTTCGAAATATTTTGATAAAGTAGAGCATCAATGATAAACTCAACGTCTTTTAACGTAGCACTTTGAGATACATTCATAAGATGTAACATCATGTCACATTGACTAATATACTCTTTTGTAATCTCTTCCCTTTGAATAACTGGGTCATCAAGTCCTGGTGTATCAACGATTTCAATTCCATCAGATAAAAAGTCAAGTTTTGAACCAAGTTCAACATATTTTACTAAGTTACATTTTTTCCCACTTGCTTCTGCTGATGTATAAGATGATAAATCATTAATATCAACTTCATCAAATCTAGAAACTGGTTTAATATAATTTTTTAAATCATCCCCAAAGATTTTATTTGTTTCATTAACAAAATCTCTCATAGATTCTAATTGTTCTGCTGATTTTAAAATTCTATCCCACTCTTGGGCATTCCAGTAAAATACTTTTGCATTATCTGTAGGATTGTGTTTTACAATTGTTAAGTTTGCAGTTTCAGGAACAACTGCACTTCCTAGGATTTCTCTTCCCATTAAAGCATTTAACATTGTAGATTTACCAGCATTCATAACACCAGTAATTCCAATAGAGAATTTTTGAGTATTTAAATAGTTTTTTGTATTATTTAGCTCTTTTGAAATTTCTTCATTTGTAATGTCAATTTGTAATTGTGATATTAACTCTTCAATAGTTGATTTTAACTCTTTGAATGATGATTTTTCCAACTCATCATCTACTTTATTGCTTGTTATTAAAGCTTCATCTGTAATATCTAGTTCTTTATAATCAAATAATGAGATTAACTTATTATAATTTTCACCATTAATAATATTTTCACTTTTTAGGTATTCAAAAGATGAGTGTAAAATAGAGATGTTTTGTTTTGATTTATTCGATAATATTGATTCAACAATATTGTGTTGTAAATGATTTAGTTCATTTATATTTGAAGGACTTTTAACCTTTATTTGCTGACATAATGTCTTAAATGACGTTAAAGGTAAATATTTATCATAGTTTTTTCTGCTGGCACTAATTATTAATGCATAAATTGTAAATATTTCTTCATTTATTGTAGTTTCAATTGGTTCTACGTCTAAATTTTGCTCAAAAGTTATACCGTGATATAGTAAAAAATAATCATTTGCCAAACTCATTTTATCACTCCATAATGCCCTAAAATATAAAAAGTTAAATATCACTACTGATATTTAACTTTTTATATTTTTTATTAACGAAGGAATAAATCCTTCGTAATAATTATCTAAGTGCTACTAATTTTCTTCTTAAGTAAGCAATTTTGTTTTGTAATGGTAAGTGTTTTGGACAATGGTCTTCACATGCCATTAATGACATACAACCAAAAATTCCATCATCATCACCGATTAATTCATAGAAATCTTCAGCAGTTCTTTTATCATGGGGATCTACTTCAAATCTTGCAACTCTGTTTAATCCAACAGGTCCTACGAAGTTTGGTCTCATTAATGCTGTTCCACAAGAAGCAACACAAATTCCACACTCAATACATCTGTCTAATTCAAATGTTTCATTTGCAACATCTGGATCGATTCTATCTTCTAATTTAGAAATGTCTACTTCATGGTCATTATGAATCCATGATTCAACTCTTTTAGACATTCCATCCATCCATTTACCTGTATTTACAGATAAATCTTTGATTAATTCAAATGCAGGCATTGGCATTAATTGTAATTTACCAGTTGGGTAATTAGCAATTAATGTTCTACAAGCAAGTGTTGGTTTACCATTTACAACCATACCACAACTTCCACAAATTCCAGCTCTACACACGAAGTCAAAAGATAAATCTGCATCCATTTCTTCTCTAATTTTCATTAAAGCGATGAAAAGAGTCATACCTGCAGTCTCTTCTAAATGATAATCTACGAAGTGAGGTTTTGAAACCTTACTTCTTGGATTGAATTTTAAAACTGATATTGTTATATCTCTACCTTTTTCAATACTCATTATAAGTCTCCTGCTCTTTCGTTTTTCTCTCTATAGTTCATTGGTAAGTCAAATGGCATTAATGCATGTTGGATTTCATGTCTATCTTTACCTTCAGCTTGTAATTTCTCAGTTAATTCATCAACTTCAGCTTGTCTTTTTTCAGATAAGTCATGCTCAATAATCATACCTTTAGCACCATAACCTCTAAATGCTGGTGGTAATTCCATTGTCATAATGTCTAATGCTTCATAAGAAATTGTTGGAAGAGTTTGATTTTCATCAGGCCAAGAAGTTAATGTTCTATTTAACCAGTTTGCATCATCTCTTTTTAAGAAATCTTCTCTATAGTGAGCACCTCTTGATTCAGTTCTTTGTAATGCTCCATTTGCAACACAAAGTGCAACTTTTAACATTCTAGGAACTCTATATGCTTCTTCAAGTTCTGGATTTCCAGCTCTTTCTTTAGATTTTACAGTGATTTGTTTTGTTTTTTTCAATAACTCTTCTAATTCATCAACTGCAGCTTTTAAGTTTTCACCATCTCTAAAGATACCAACTTTTTGATCCATTAAGTTTTGCATTCTATTTTTGATTCTGAAAATATCTTCGCTTCCATTATAAGCTAGAATTTCATTTAAATAAGAATCTTGTTTATCTAAAAATCTTTGAACTGTTGAAGTAGGAATTGTTACATCATTTGCTAAACAATAATCAGCAAAATAGTTACCAATAATCATACCAGCAACAACTGTTTCAGAAACTGAGTTTCCTCCAAGTCTATTAAATCCATGCATATCCCAACAAGAAGCTTCACCACAAGCAAATAAACCATTTAAGTTTTGTGATTCACCAGTTGGTTTAGTTCTAATTCCACCCATAGAGTAGTGTTGCATTGGAAGAACTGGAGCCCATCCTTTTCTACCTTCATCAGCTGGATCTATTCCATTGAAGATTTGACAGATTTCTTGAACGTCTCTTAAGTTTTTCTCAATATGTTCTCTACCTAAAATAGAAATATCTAACCATACGTGGAAACCATAAGGTGAAGGAACACCTTTACCATTTCTGATATGTTCAATCATTCTTCTTGAAACAACGTCTCTTGAAGCTAGTTCTTTTTTCTCAGGTTCATAATCTGGCATAAATCTGTGACCATCAACGTCTCTTAAGATTCCACCATCTCCTCTACAACCTTCAGTTAATAAAATACCTGATGGTACGATTGGTGTTGGGTGAAATTGAACAGCTTCCATATTTCCTAAAGTTGCAATTCCAGTTTCAAGAGCAATTGCTGCCCCAATACCTTCACAAATTACAGCATTTGTAGTTTGTTTAAATACTCTTCCATATCCACCAGTTGCGATACATGTACCTTTTGCAACATAAGCTTCTAATTCACCAGTAATTAAATCTCTTACGACAGCTCCATAACATCTACCATTTTCATGAATAATTGAAAGTGCTTCTTTTCTATCTCTAATATCAACATTGTTTCTTAATGCTTCATTTGCAACACCAAATAACATAGTGTGACCAGTAGCATCTGCTGTATAACAAGTTCTCCATTTTTTAGTTCCACCAAAGTCTCTTGATGTAATTAATCCATGTCTATCTGCATCTTCAGTAATTGTTGTTTTTTTAGCATTAATAACAGCTTCTCTTGATCCCTCTTTAACTCTAGACCAAGGAACCCCCCAAGATGCTAATTCTCTAATAGCTTTTGGTGCAGTATGTACGAACATTCTTGCAACAACTTGATCACAACCCCAGTCAGAACCTTTTACAGTATCAGCAAAGTGTAAATCTTCATTATCACCATCAGACATTTTTGAGTTACCTAAAGATGCTTGCATACCACCTTGAGCAGCAGCAGAGTGTGATCTTTTAACAGGAACTAAAGATAAAACGATTGTATTTAAACCTTTTTTTTGTGCAGCAACAGCAGCTCTTAAACCTGCTAATCCTCCACCGATTACTAATGCATCACAGTAATTAATTTTCATTATGCAATTCCTCCAACACTTTTATTTGTAATATTTAATTCCATTACTTTAGCAGTTGGAGTATATTTTTGACCAACTGTTCCATTTTTAGCATTTTCCATACCAATTTTCATATAAGCAGCTAATGAAGCAAATCCTAATACTAAGAAGAATACTGTTAATACCCATTTAATTTTTTTAAGTGCTTTTCTTGTAGCTTTTGGATTCTCACCATCAAACCATCCCCATTTAACACATAATCTATATAGACCAATTGTTCCATGGAATTCAACGGCTAATAATAAAAGAATATATAAAGGCCACATCCATTCAGACCAAACTCTATCTGCACTTTCGTAAGGACCAATGTCCGCTGAATTAGTCATAATGATATATAAGTGAACTGAACCTAAAAAGAACATTACAAAACCTGTAAATGCTTGGATAAACCAAAGTTTTGTATCATCGTGATTCATACTTTTTGAATGAGCTTTAATTACTTGATATTGTTTAAAATTACTTGGTAATTTTCTCATACCTAAAGCAGCATGAACAATAAAAATTACAAATATAACTAAAGCAGCTATTGTAACTAGTAGTGGATTTCCACCTTCAAAAATAAAACTTCCTTCTAAAAGTTTTGTTACTGTGTACATAAAATCATTTGATATTAATATTGACGATACTAATAACATATGTGCCCACATGAATAAACCTAAGAAACCACCTGTAAAACTTTGTATAAAATCAAGCTTTGCAGGTAATCTACTTTTTCTTCCTTCAACTGTTTTCCCCAAATAACCTTCTATTAGGTCACTCATTTGCTATCCTTTCTGCGATTTAGATTTTTTTGAATAATAGCGAAATAATAGCTTAAATCTACTTCAAACATCTTTATGATTATGTAAAAAAAAAGTTAATAAAAGTGTAAAAATATCTATAGAAAAGCCCTCGTAAGGGGCTTTTTACTAATGTGAGTTTTAGAGAAAAAATTAATTAATATAAGAGAGAAATGTTACTTATTAACACAATCTATTTTATGAATAAAGATTGTACAGCTAATTGAGTTAAGTTAATTATTTGGTCAATATTCATAGCTGGAATAAAAAATACAATTGCAGAACCAATTCCACCTAATACTGTAATCATTGCTACAAAAGCAATTGCATAAGTTGAAACTCTTTTATCATTAAACTCAAGAGAAATACACTCAGCCTTTGGAGGATAAAAATACATCATTGCAATTAGTTTAAAGTAATAATAAACAGAAACAATAGTTGCAAATATTGCAACTATTGTAAGTCCTATGTATCCTGCATTTATTGCTTCTGTAAATACATATAATTTACCAATAAATCCTACAGTAGAGGGGATCCCAGCTAGTGAAAATAAAAATATTGTCATCATCGCTGCTAAAAAAGGTCTCTCTTTTGCTAAACCTTTAAAGTCATCATAGGTAACTTTTACATTTGTTTCAGAAATAATATGTGAAGCCAATCCAAAAGCTCCAAGTGCTGATAATAAATAGGCAATTAAATAAAACATTGTTGCATAAGCAGAATCAATATTTGTTATATGTCCATCTTTATAACTTAATGCAATAAAAGCTAAAAGTAAATATCCTGTATGAACTATTGAAGATGCTGCCAACATTCTTTTTATGATTTGTTGTGTAATTGCTAACCAAGTTCCAAATACTAAAGTTAAGATTATAATCACAGTTATAATTCCATCCCAGAAATCTATAATTGGTGAAATATAGTTTAATATTGTTCTTAAGAAAAATGAGAATATTGCAATTTTAAATGTTGATGCCATATAAGCTGTAATAACCATAGGTGCACCTCTATAAACATCAAGAACCCATGATTGAAAAGGAAATGCTGCAATTTTGAATAAAAATGTAAATAATATTAGAGTTAATCCTATATATAAAAGAATCATATCATCTGCACTTGCATTTAATATAAACGTTGAAATATCAGCTAAGTTTGTACTTGCCGTTGCTCCATAAACTAAAACTACACCTAAAAGATAAAATGCTCCAATAAATGATCCCAAAACTAAGTATTTAAAAATAGCTTCTACTCTTTTTGAGTCATCAGAGTTATACCCAACCATAATATAAATAGAAAAAGATGCAACTTCTAACGCAATATAAGCAGTTACTAATTCATTTGCATGGGCTAATAACATCATTCCAAATAAAGCAAATAATAAAATTGAGAAGAACTCACCTTTAAAATAGGCTCTATGTTGAAAATAGTGTTCACCTATTAAAAGTGTAAGTAATGTTCCACTTATTAGTAAAATATTAAAGAAATTTGAAAAACTATCAAATGTAAGAACATTATTGAATAAACTTCTATATGGTTGTACTGAAAAAGAGCTATTAACAACACTTAATGTAAAACCTAAAGCAATTAATAAAAAAATTGAAGAAACAATAATAAAATCTTTAACAGTGAATTTTTCATACATACTCATAAACATAAGTACCAATGCACCTACTAATATTGTTAAAGCAGGAATTAAATAGAAAAATTGACTCATTTTGCAGCTCC
>JBBRXF010000029.1:0-21589 GCA_038248665.1 Campylobacterales bacterium
GATGATAGTGTAATTGCAAAAAAATCTTTACAAGAGAGTAAATTTGTTTCTCAAACATTTAATTTAACTACAATTGATGGAAAAGTTATCAATTTTAAAAGTACAGAAGAAGGAATTGATTTTGCTGATTTCAAAGGTAAAAAAGCAATTTTAATTGATGTTTTTGCAACTTGGTGTCCACCTTGTATTGAAGAAATACCTGTACTAAAAGAAGTAAGAGAAAAATACAAAGATAATTTTGAAATAGTTTCTGTTTTATTTGAACAAGATAAAACAAAAGAAGAAATAGTTCAGTTTATATCAAAACATGGAATTACTTATCCAATTACGATGGGTGAAGAGAATTTTAGATTAGCAAAAGAGTTAGGTGATGTAAAAAAAGTTCCTGAAATGTTTTTATTTTCAAAAGATGGAAAATTTGTAAAAAAATTTGTTGGAAAAATTCCTAAAGAAGAGTTAGAACAATATATTAAAATGGCAATTGGAAACTAATTTAAAATAGTTTCCAATTCTTTTAAAGTATCAATAAAATAACTTGCATTTGAAAAATCTTGTGTTATTGTGAATTCATTTTTAACAATAACACACTCAATTCCTGCTTTATAAGCAGCCGTTAAACCTCTTGTAGAGTCTTCAATTACAATTGCTTCATCTTTGTTTGCACCAAAAATACTTAAGCCTTTTAAATATGGTTGTGGATGTGGTTTTGCAAACTCATAATCCTCTTCACAAAGAACAAAATCCATAAAATCAACTATTCCTAAATCTTTGTGGATTATTTCAAAATCAACTCTTCTTGAAGTTGTAACAATTCCCATTTTGTATTTTTTTGATAGTTTTTCAAGTACTTCTTTTACTCCAGAGATTAAAATATCTTCACTTTTTAAATACTCTTGATAATATAGATTTCTTTGATTTCTTGCTTTTTCAATATCTTTTTGAGAAAAACCTTTATCTAAAGCTTTTTGCCAAACAGTAGTTCCTTCACTCATGATTTTCATATATTCTTCAAACTCTAAAGTAATATCAAAATACTCTTCTAATGTTTTTATATTTGCTTTAAAATACAGAGGTTCCGTATGAACTAAAACTCCATCATTATCAAATAAAATATATTTTTTCATTATATTTCCTATAGCTAGATTTTTGTGATTAATAAAAAAGGGAAGCGTTGTTAGCTTCCCTTTAGACTTGTATATTTTAGGAGGAGAAATAAAGTCAAATAAATCTTAACATCGCAATTAAGTTAATCAACTTGTAAAGTAATTATAAACCATCACCATTAACCTTTATTAAATCAAAGGTTAACAGATTATAAATATGATAAAAACTTTATTTTTTCCACTTATCCTTTGGTGCACTGTATGTTGATATTTTTTCAATTATTTCATCTATATCATCTGAAACTATTAACATATCAACGTAAAGATTACCAATAAATCCCTCTTTTACACTATTTTGTAAAAACTCTATTAAATGAGTATAATAACCATTTATATTAAAAAAAGCACATGGTTTTTTATGATAACCAAGTTGTGCAGATGCAATTACATCAAAAATTTCTTCTAGTGTTCCATACCCACCTGGAATTGCTATGAAAGCATCAGAGAGTTCAGCCATTTTTTCTTTTCGTTGATTCATTGTATCAACTTTATATATTTTAGAGATATTACTATTTTCTAACTCTTTAGATACTAAATCAAAGGTAATAACACCTGTAACTTTATTATTAAGTTTTAAAGATTCATTTGAAATAATTCCCATTAAACCTTGTCTTGAACCACCATAAACTATGTTAAAATTTCTCTCTGATAGTTTTTGTGCTAAAAGTTTGGTTGATTCTTCATAAATAGTGCTATTTCCTAAAGAAGAACCACAATAAATTGCTACATTCATTTTGTTATCTCCTTTAATTTCTTATATGGTTTAAACATTAATAATAATTTTGGAAGTAGTAATAAATCTGCTGCTAATACACTTATCATTGTAATAACAGTTAATAATCCAAAATAGATTGTTGGAATTAAATTTGATAGAACTAAAATAGAAAAACCAAGAATAATTACTAAAGAGGTGTAATACATTGCATAACCAATACTTTGATGTGATCTTCTCATTGCTTCTATATAATTATGATCTACTTTAAACTCTTCTTCAAATCTATGAATAAAGTGAATTGTATCATCAACTCCAATTCCTATTGCAATTGCTGCTATTGTAATAGTCATTACATCTAAAGGAATATTTAACCAACCCATAATTCCAAAAATACTTGAAATTGGAATTATATTTGATACTAATGCAATTAATGCAACTTTCATTGATCTAAATAGTATTAAGAACATAATGAATAGAACAATTACAGTAAATCCTAAAGTTGATACTTGTGAGTTAAACAAAGATTGCAGCATATTGTTATATAAGACCATGAGGTTTGATAATTGGTAACTTGTCTCTTTATTTTTAATTATCTCTCTTACATCATGATTGATTTTATTTAATAATTCATTTCTTCTTAGATTTGGATTAGAATCAATTAATCTCATAGTGATTCTAGCTTCATTTTTTTCAATATTTATATAAGGTGAAAGAATTAATTCTTTATAATTTTCTGGTAATTGATTATATAGCAAAGCTAAAGTTATACCATCTAAGCTTCTTTGGTTATTTAAAAGTTCGCCAACTTTTAATAAACTAGCTAATGATTGAACTTTTCCAATTTCTGGAATAGTCTCTAGATAGTCATGAATAGCCATGATTGTATCCATTTTATCTTGACTAAACCAATATTGTTTATCATCATTTTTTTCGTCAAATTCATTTTCAAAATCATCATATTGATCTTGAGTTTTACTTTTTGCTTTTATAACTTTTGGTTCATCTTTAAATTTAACAATAATATCTAAAGGTGTTGTTCCCCCAAGTTCTTCATCTATTACTTTCATACCCTTATAAATATCCGTAGATTTTTTGAAGTAATTTATAAAACTATTTTCAACAATAAGTTTTGAAGCCCCTGTTACTGAAAAAATAATTGTTAAAATACTAACAATTATTATAGCTTTTCCATTATGTTCAACTACATTTGAGCATTTTTGAATAAATGAGAATCTAGTATTCTCTTTTTCATGTTCATCTTTTTTTTCCATTAGCATTAAAATTACTGGAAATGTAATAAATGATAAGAATAACGAAATGGCAATTCCTGCACTCATCATTAAACCCAAATTAATTACAGGTTCAATATGAGATAAAATAAGTGAAGCAAAACCTACAACAGTTGTAATGATTGCAAAAAAAGATGGTTCAAGTTTTGATAAAACAGTGTTAATAACTAATTTATATTGACTTGCATGTTTATATTTTATGTTTAATTCTCTATATCTTACAATTAAGTGTAAAACAATAGAAATAGTAATTATTAATTGAAGAGCAATGAAATTTGATGATATAACAGTAACTTCCCAACCAAATAGGCCTAAAACTCCAGCTGTTGAAATTACAGATATAAAACAAACAATTAAAGGAAGAATTATCCATCGTATATGTCTAAAAATGTACCATAAAATAAATATTAAAATTAAAATTAAGCTTGAACCATAAATTAGTAAATCATTTTTTACAAAACCTACAATATCACTGGCTATCATATTTACGCCACCTAAGAATATCTTAGCATTAGAGTCATATTTTTTTATGATATTTCGTATATTTTGTATTTCTATTGTTTCTTTACTTCTTGCTAAATCTCTATAATTTTTAAATTCAACAATAACTTCTTCTAATTTTTGTTCTTCATCTTTAGTAATACTATTGTCTCTTTTTTTTCCAAGTAAAAAGTTTCTACTTTCAAGAAGTTCAAAATATTTAGTATCAGTTTTTAGATTTAATACAATTGCAGTTGTTGTAAAATCTTCACTAACCAAAGCATTTTTATATAAAGGTGAAGTTAAAAATTCATTTTTTACAAGAGTTTTATCAAACTCTTTTGTTTCTAAAGAATCAACACCTGCAACCAAATCTGAAATAGGTCTAACAGGAGATTGAAGTAAGGGAACATTTAAAATTGATGTTATATCTTCGACATTCTCAAGTTTTAAAAATTCATCAGAGATATTTTTTATATCTATTAAGCTCTCTTGAGAAAGTAAGTCAGTTTTTGGTGAAAAGGTAACAATTAGAAAATCTGAATTATTGTAAGTTTTATTCACTTCTCTAAAGAATTTTAAATCTTTATCATCATCTAAAAGAAGTGTTTCAGCTGAGGCATCAATTTCAACTTTAGTTGCAAAATAACCTAAAGTAGAAACAAATATTGTTAAAATAAATAAAACAATAATTGGATACTTAAATATAAAAGTATCGTATAGTTTTTTAATCATTATTTTGTATTTGCCTTTTCAAGTAAAACTAACATTTCATCAAAAGTTTTCTCTTTTAACAAACCTGAAAATTGTTGTCTATATGTTTGAATGATGCTTACTCCTACTAAATCAACATCATAGATTAGCCATTGCTCACCATCTTTTGATTTATTATAAAAGTTGTAATTTATTTTGTAAATACCTTCTTTCCCTAATAATTCAGTTTCAAGCTGTAATCTTGCATTTTTATAAGGATTAAGTCCAACTATCTTTACTTTTTGATCATTATAAAACTCTAATTTTTCAATATATGAATTTTTTAATTTTGTTTCAAATATTTTTGTAAACTCTTTTTGTTTTTTTTCTGTTAAGGTATCCCAAGTCTCTTTTCCAAGAGCCACTCTTGCCATTAATTCATAATCAAATACTTCATCAATTATTTTGATTATTTGTTCACCTTTTTTATTTGTAGTAAGGTTTTTTTGTTCTAATATTGTTAATACATCATCAATTTTTTTTGTCATTACAGTTTTTATTTCATCTTGTTTCATGGCATTTGCAGATGTTATTGTAATTATTATTAATAATAAAACTTTTAATAAACTCTCTAATTTCACTCTTTTATTCCTCTATTTGTTTTTTTCTTGCTTGTGAATAAATATCTCTTAAAAATGGGTATAAATCTAAAGCATCTTTTTTTAATGATTCATATTGTCCAAGTTTTAATGATGTTGAATTAATAACATCAAATGCTTGAATTCCAATTTGTTGTTTTAAATTATTTGGTATTTTATATTTTATATCTTCATCGCCTGTTACTGATAACGGACTTACATAAGAATCACCAGCAATTCCTACAATATCTCTAATGTTAGATGGTCCTAAAAGTGGTAATACCACAGGAAAACCTTCTCCAACGCCATAAAAACCTAATGTTTGACCAAAATCTTCTTTATGCGCTTTTATTTTAAGCTCATTTGTAGCTGGATCTAAAAAACCACCTAGTCCCCAAAGAGTATTAACTACAAATCTTTCTAATTCTTCTGCAGAATTTTGGAATTTTAGTTGTAATAAATTATTTGTAAATCTAACTGGGAACATAATATTCTCAAAAAAATTACTTATTCCAATTCTGATAGGTTCAGGAGTTACGTATGCATAACCTTTTGAAATAGGATTTAAAACATTCATAAAGAGTTTGTCATTAAAAGTGGTCATTAATCTATTATAGCCACTTAATGGGTCAAAAACTTCTTCTTTTTTTACTGAAAATTCAGAGTCAAATTCATTTTCAAAATTATCATTAGTAGTATTTTCATTTGCATAACTAAAGATTACTAATAATATTAAAATAATAAAATTTTTCAAATTAGCCCTTTTTTTTAAATAACAGATATTATATTCTAAATATTTAGAAACAATGATTAAGTGTAAATCTTTAACTATTTATAATTTTACTTCTTTATGTATAATTTACTCATAAACTATTTATTACAAACCTGATATAATGGCAAAAATTTTGAAAAAACAACTTGGAGTTATTATGGGTAGAGCCTTCGAATATAGAAAAGCTGCTAAGATGAAAAGATGGGGAAATATGTCAAGAGTTTTCCCAAAATTAGCAAAAGCAATTGAAATGGCAGCAAAATCAGGAGTTCCAGATCCTGAAATGAATTCAGCACTAAGAACAGCTATTTTAAATGCTAAAGCTGAAAATATGCCAAAAACAAATATTGATGCAGCAATTAAAAGAGCAAGTGGAAAAGATTCTGCAAGTTTTGCTGAAGTAAATTTTGAGGGGAAAGGTCCTCATGGAGTTTTAATTTTTGTTGAAACTGCAACTGACAACAATACAAGAACTGTTGCAAATGTTAAAATGTACTTTAATAAAACACAAGGACAAGTAGTTCCTACTGGTTCTTTAGAGTTTTTCTTTGATAGAAAAGCTATCTTTGAATTTGCAAAACCTGCTGGCATGGAAATTGAAGATTTAGAATTAGAATTAATTGATGCTGGTTTAGAAGAAATTGAAGAAGAAGATGGAATCGTATTAGTTACAGCTGATTATAAAGATTTCGGAACTTTAAATAAAGCATTTGAAGATATGGGAATTGAACTTACTAAAGCTAAATTAGAAAGAATTGCAAATAATCCTCAAGAGTTTAGTGAAGCTCAACAAGAAGATATTGGTAAATTAATTGAAAAACTTGAAGATGATGATGATGTTCAAGCTGTTTATACAAATATCGCTTAATCAATTTTAAAATATAGGAAAATTCCTATATTTTATCTCTTTTAGCTATTCTCTTTTAAATTTAATCTTTTTATAAAATCATAAATAAAATCAAATAACTCTTTTGTATCTTCTTGTGTTACAACAACATGATTTGATGAATCTATGATTTTTATTGTTTTATCTGTTGATTTAATCTCTTCAAATATTTCATAAGCAGATGTTGGATTTACAATTGGATCATCTTTTGATTGTAATATTAATATTGGTTTTTGAATTTTATGTAGACTTTTTCTAATCTTTTTCATTAATAAACTTAATTGTTCAATTGAATCTATATAGTGTTTGTCATAGTTAATATCTGGATTTTGTGGGAAATTATCCACGTACTCTTTTGTATACTCTTCTTCATTGAAAGCTTTTACTAAATCATTCCAAAACGAAATTGCTGGTAATAGGGTTTTTATTCTTACATCATTTAAGTGAAGTGCTGCATTTATGCAAACCAATCCATAAAACTCTTTATAACATTTTTTTGTGCTTAAAAGTGCTAATAATCCACCCGTTGAAAAACCTATAATAAAAATCTTTTTATGTTTTAATGAAGCCATTGTGATTGTTCTTGAAATACTATTGTACCAGTCTTGCCAACTTTTACTTTTTAAATCTTCTGCAATTGTGCCATGCCCATCAAGTCTTGGCGTATAAACATTTAGATTTTTAGAGTTTAAAAACAGTGCTAATTTTTCCATCTCTTTTGGAGCTGCTGAAAATCCATGAATTGCAATTACACAAGTATCTGAATCTTTTGCTTCATAATATTTAGGTGTTCCAATATCTTTTGGTTTTAATTTTAGAGCATATTTATACTTTTCATAAGACTCTTCAAACTCTTGTATTTCTTGATTTTGAAGTAATAAAAGTAAATTTTGGTTGTTTTTTTCTTCTTTGTATGAAACTAATTTTTTAACTATATCAACACTTTTTTCACTTATTAAAATCTCATTTAGTATTACTTTTAAAATATTTTTTAATCTAATTGTATGTTGATTGTAAGAGTAAAGTAACACTTCTTTATTTATAAAATATCTATTTTCTTGGATAGTTATAATATTATCTCTTACAGCTACATCTAAAATATCATTGAACTTTTCAAACTTTTCATAAGAGATTAATTGAATTAAATTTTTATCTATTTGAGCATCTAAAAAAAGATTTTCTTCTTGCATTTGTTTAATGCTAAGATAAATTAATCTTTTAAAATAGTTCATTTCTATGCTTTTTTTTGGATATAAAAAAAGTATTAAAATAAAAATATGGTCAAAATTTATAGTTAAAGATTCATATATTTTATCCATAAAATTATGGGTGATTTCATATCTTAATTGACTTATAATGTTTTCTTGGGAAATATTTCTCTCATATAGATTTTTTATTATATCTTTTGTTGAAATTGGTTTTAAAATTCTTATTGTTATTTTGGAAGTCAGAATAATATTACTCTCAATTTCTATCTCTTCTTTAAAGTTCTCACCCAAATCATCAAGTAGTTTTTTTGCCATATCTAATAAAAAATTATCACCATTTCTAAGACGAGAATAACTTATATTTATAGGAACAATTAAAGTTTCATTTTCGTTTATATTTTTGCAATCATTTATAAAATATTTATTACTAAACTCTTCATAATTTTCTATTTTTTTATCAAAATATTTTTGTCTAAAAAGTTGCGATGATAGAGCAAAAACTGCTGCTCCTGTGTAAACTCTTTGACAAGTTCCATCTATTTTTACACAAAAATTTTTATCTATTTTTGAGAGATCTTTTGCTTTTACCATCATACCTTCTGGAAAAATCATCCAATCTTTACATGAGGTGATTAAATCACCAATAATGTGTTCATTTCTATTTATTTCACTTTTTTTCATAGCTCCTAAATTACTTAAAAAAGTTCCAAAAAAACCTTTGAACAATGAATCATCAGCAATAACGCCTACTTTTTTATTTGTTAGGTTGTATAAAGTATATGGGACTAACATAGCTTCAATTCGAGTGAAATGATTTGCTACAAATATTTTTGGATTTGAAGTAGGAATATTCTCTATTCCTTTTACTTCAATATTAGCATTTAAAATCTTCTCTAAAAGACTTAAAACATAACCATTTATATTTATAAGTAAATCATTACGCATTATCTTTGAGCCTTATAAATAGTTGCTTCAAATGAATCTACACTTATTACTTCTTGTTTTAATGCGTGTGCATTTTTTAGTTTTTCTATCTCTTGCGCTGTTAAGATATTTTTTTCTAAAAGTTGAGACAACATATTTTCAAAACTATCTTTTTTTATAGTTTCATTTTTAATTGCATCTTTTAGTTTTTTAAATCCAACTTCACACTCTTTGTTTTGTTTTACAGCTTCTTGAATAAGATTTAATCTATCTTTTTCATTTGAAGAGATGAATAAAGATGAAGTTAAACTTTTTAGATAATCTTGATTATTTAAATTTTTAACTATTTTTGCATTTAATTTATCTTTTGATTTTATTGAAAAAGGATTTATTTTTACAAGTGGAAGTAAAAATCCTAAATATCCAATATTTGAAATAATCTCTTCTCTTGCTATTTGTATCTCGTTAAAACAATAATTACAAACATAATCAACTAAATCTCTATCTACTTCATTTGGATTATTTTCAAACTCTCTTAAAGTTGCAGTTATCAAATAACAATTTGATAAAATATCCCCAAATCTTGCACTTATATTTTCTCGTTTTTTCAAACTTGGCCCTAAAATTCCTAAAGCTACATTTGTTAAAAAAGTAAATTCGCTACTAACCCAAAGAAGTTTTTGTTTATATCTTTTAAATTCACCTTTTTGGTAACTAAACTTAGCTCTTGTAAAATAGTAAGCCAATGATTTTGTAAATGAGTTAAAACCTAAAGCAATATGAGCAAAAAAAGCTTTATCAAAATCTTCAATATTATTGTTTTTTAATGCAGTTATTTCTGAATAAATATATGGATGAGATTTGATTAATCCTTGTCCAAATTGCATTAAATTTCTAGTTAAGATATTTGCACCTTCCACTGTGATTGAAATAGGAATTGCAAAATAAGCGTGAGCTAAAAGATTGTTTTCACCTCTAATAATCGCACTTCCTCCTAAAACATCCATTGCATCATTTATTACAGTTCTAAATTTTTCAGTTGCATGGTATTTCATAATAGAGTTAATAACTCCTGGTTTTACACCATCATCAATTGCATCTAAAGTGAAGTTCCTAGCACTATTTAACATATAAGTAAAGGCTGCAATTTTTGCAATTTTTTCTTCAACACCTTCAAAATAATTAATACTAAGTCCAAATTGCTCTCTTAATTGTGAATATGAAGCAACTACATTAAGTGCTAATTTACTTCCACCAAGACTAACACTTGGAAGTGAAATTCCTCGACCAATTGATAAAGACTCAACAAGCATTTGCCAACCTTTTCCAATTCCGTCAACTTCACCAATGATATTTTCCATATTTATGATTACATCTTTTCCAAAAAGTGGAGAGTTTACAAATGGAATTCCAAGAGGGTCGTGTCTTTTTGAATTATCAAGTCCAGGAGTTTTTGCATCAATTACTGCAAAGGTAATTCCTAAATCTTCCTTATCACCAAGAAGATGTTCAGGGTCTTTTAAAACAAAAGCAAGACCAATTAAAGTGGCAATGTTTCCTAAAGTAATATATCTTTTTTCAAAGTTTAGTTTGATTTTTAACTCACCATTTTCATCTTTGAAAACTACACCATTTGAAGTTATTGAAGTTGCATCACTTCCTGCATTTGGTTCAGTTAAACCAAAACAAGGAACTAATATTCCATGGGCTAAATCACTTAAATATTTATCTTTTTGTGCCTGAGTTCCATGTTTTAAAATAAGCTCAGCGGGCCCAAGTGAGTTTGGCACCATTATAGTAATTGCCAAAACTTGCGATCTTGAAACTAATTTTTCAATAACCTTTGAGTGAGCAGTAGCACTGAATCCCAGTCCTCCATACTCTTTTGGAATAATCATTCCAAAGAATTTTTTATCTTTGATAAATTGCCAAACTTGTAAACTTAAATCTCTATTTTGGAAGATTTCCCAATCAGTTGTCATTTCACAAAGTTCATTTACTTCATTATCTAAAAAGTCTTGTTCTTCTTTTGAAAGAGTTGTAACTCTTTGCGCATTTATCTCTTTGAAATTAACTTGAGCTTTAAAAAAGTTTGACTCAACCCAATTTGTTCCAGCTTGTAAAGCTGCTTCTTCAGTTGCTGATATTTTAGGCAATAGACCTTTTTTATTTATAAAAGCTACAAGTTTACTTGAGATAAATTTTATTCTCAAACTTGGAATTAAAAAAACAGCACCTAAAACTATAAATATTGACCAAAAAATAACTCCAACATCACAAAATACAAAAGTATAAACTCCAATTAGAGCAAAATAGCTGTAAAGTGGAAATGAATAAAATCCAAAAACTAATATAAGAAAGAGTAAAATCAGCGTTTCCATAAAACTTCTCCTGTTTCAAAATCTTCATGTTCTTCAACTAATTTGATTAAAAGATTAGAAGGGGCAAATCTGCTTCCATAATCTTTTTCAAATTGTCTTAATGATTCTAAGATATTTCTTAATCCAACTTCATTTGCATAAGTTAATAATCCACCTCTATATGCAGGAAAACCAGTTCCTGTAATCATTGCAAAATCAATTATTGCAGCTTCTGTTACGATATTTTCTTCAAGACATCTTGAAGCTTCATTTATCATAATATAAAGGCATCTTTGAACTATCTCTTCATCTGAAATAATTTTACTGTTACTTTGTAGCATTGAAGTAACATGTTCATTTACATAGTCATCTTTTCCATCATATTGATAAAAACCACCATTTTCACCTTTTTTTCCAAAATATTTTGCATCATACATTTTTTCAAGTATTGGAGCAATTGGCATTCTGTATCCATACTCATCATGTAAAATAGAAGCAACTTTATATCCAACATCAATTCCAACTGTATCAGCTAGATTAAATGGTCCCATTGGCATACCAAACTCTTTTATTAGATGGTCGATATGTTCTATACTTGAGCTTTCACTTAAAATAAATGCTGCTTCATTTAAATATGGAAGTAAAATTCTATTTACAATAAATCCTGCACAATCTTTTACTAAAATTGGTGTTTTCCCACAAGAAATAAGAAGTTCAAAAACTTTGTTTATAGTCTCTTTTGAAGTATATGGTGATGGAATTACTTCAACAAGAGGCATTAAATTTACTGGATTAAAGAAGTGAACTCCTAGGAAATTCTCTTTGTTTTTTAAATCAATTCCTAATTTTTCTATTGAAATAGAAGAGGTATTTGTAGCAATTATTACATTTTCATTGGCAACTTTTTCTATTTGAGCATAAGCCTCTTTTTTAGCTTTTTCATCTTCAACAATAGCTTCAATAACAAAATCAAAGTGTTTAAATCCATCAAATTTATCTGTATATGAAATTTTATTTAATTTAAAATCAACCTCATTTTTTGTCATTTTTCTAGTTTTTATTAAATAGGCATAAATTTTTGACACATCTTTGATTATGTCGTGAGCTTGTGAAATATCTCTTAGTTTTATTCTCACATCTTTTAAATATTTTGAAAATAACCAGATAATTCCTTTTCCCATTACTCCATTTCCAAGAATAACTGTATTTGATATTGGGTTTAAAGTTTTCTCAAAATTCTTATTTAATTTTTCAAAAGTGAAAAATAGTTTGATTAGATTTTTTGACTCTTTTGTAATTGCTATTTGTGAAAAATCTGTTGCTTCAAATTTATTAGCAAAATCTATATCTTTATTTATTGTAGCTTTTATAACTTCAAGGGCTTTAAAAGGTGCTTTAAACTCTGGATTTACTTTGTCTTCAAGATTTTTTAGAGTACGGCTGAAAATAATTTCATTAAAAGGAGGGTAGTTTAAAAGATAAAAACTTTTTCTACTTCCTAGAGTTCCATTAATTACTTTTTTTATAAAATCATTTAACATAAACTCTTTTTGAGCATCATCAAAAATTTCATCTGCAAGATTTAGTTTATAAGCTTTTTTCGCATCTACGTTTTTTCCAGTTAAAATTAAATCTAAAGCATTTAGAAGACCAATTAATTTAGGAGCTCTAAAAGTTCCTGCAAAACCTGGGAATATTCCTAGTTTTATCTCTGGAAATGCTAGTTTTGTTTTAGGATTTGTACTTAATACTCTATAGTTACAAGCAAGGGCAAGTTCAAGTCCTCCACCCATACAAGCACCATTTATATATGCAATTGTTGGAATTGTAAGATTTTCAAGTTTATTAAATATTCTATGAACATCCATTAAAGCATCATAAATTTCTGTTTCATCTTTTAGTTGCTCAATTTGTTTAATATCCGCACCAGCAATAAAAATATCTTTTTTTGCACTATCAATTAAAAGGGCTTTTATTGTGTGGTCATCTTTTACTAAATTTAGTTTTTCATCAAACTCTTTTAATACTTCAAAAGATAGTTTATTTATCTTTTCATTTTGTAAATCAAAAGTTATAGTTGCTATATCTTGGTTAATTTCAAATTTTATGTTATTTATTAAATTGCTCATATTATATCTCCAATAAAAAAGCAGCACCTTGCCCGCCACCAATACATAGTGTTGCTAATGCTTTGTTTTTGTTTCTTCTTTTTAACTCTTTTAATGCTGTTAAGACAATTCGAGCTCCACTCATTCCAACTGGATGTCCAAGGGCAATTGCTCCTCCATTTACATTTAAAATAGATTCATCAATCTCACCAAGGGCAGGACTATTAAAAGTTTTTTGACAAAACTCTTCTGATTTAAAAGCTTCAAGATTTGCTATAACCTGAGCAGCAAAAGCTTCATTCATCTCGATTAAATCAATATCTTTTAGGGTAATTCCTGTTTTATCAAAAAGTTTTTTTGTAGCATAAATAGGTCCTAAACCCATTCTATGTGCATCAAGTCCCGCATAAGCATAAGCTGTTATAAAACCAATTGGTTCAAGGTTTAATTCCTTTGCTTTTGATTCAGTACAAACAATCAAACTACAAGCTCCATCTGAAACTTGTGATGAATTTCCAGCAGTTACAGTTCCTCCAACTCTTTCAAAAATTGGGTTTAATTTATTTAAAGCTTCAATTGTTTGATTAAATCTTACTCCATCATCATTTGTAATAGAAGCATTTTTTGTCATTATTGGATGAATTTCATCTTTGAATATTCCATCCTCAATTGCTTTTTGAGCTTTTTTGTGAGAATTTAAAGCATATTCATCTTGGGCAGCTCGGCTTATTTTAAACTCATTTGCCAAGTTTTCAGCAGTAATTCCCATGATTTTTCCTGAAATTGGGTCAGTTAAACCAGAAATTAATCCAATAGTAGGTTTTAAAAATCTTAATCTAAAAGTTGTCAGAAGTTTTAATTTTTCAATGATTGATTTTGTATATGTAAATTTTGTGATTAAGTTTCTAAATTCATCACTATAAAGTAAAGGAATATTACTCATAGATTCCATTCCACCAACTAAATACAACTCACCTTGATTTGAGTTTATTTTTTCAATAGCACTTGAAATTGATTGCATTCCAGAAGCGCAATTTCTATGAACCGTATATGCAATAGTTGATTGGGGAAATCCAGCTCGAATAGCCATAACCCTTGCAATATTTGCAGCATTTGCAGGTTGAGCTACATTTCCCATGATTACTTCATCAAATTGTTTGTAATCTAAATCATTTCGTAAAACTAACTCTTTTGTAATAATTGCACCTAAAGTGTCAGCGCTTACATCATTTAGTTTTCCATTTGCTTTTGCGATGGGGCTTCTTAGTCCATCTATTATGGCTATTCTTTCTTTCATTTTAAACTCCTAATACATACTATTTATAACATTTGAATATTTTTCTTCAATTTTAGCTCTACAAATCTTCATAGATGGAGTTAATTCTCCTGTTTCTATTGAAATATTATTGGTTAAGATTTTGAATTTTACTATTTTTTCCCATTTATTTAGATTGGAATTTAGACTATTTATATGGTTTGAAATATTATTTAGAATATCATCTTTATTATAATATTCTTCTATTGTTAAATTTTTATTTAGTTTTTTTGCATTTTCATATTTCTCTTTATCCACAAAAAGTAGGGCAGTGGTATATTTTCTATTTTCTGAAATTATAACTGCAAACTCTATGTATTTATTTTTAGATAATTTTTGCTCAATTTCAACAGCATTTACATACTCTCCCGTTGAAGTTTTGAATATCTCTTTAGTTCGGCTTTTTATAAATAAATATCCATCTTCATCTAAAAATGCTACATCACCTGTGTGAAGCCAACCATCTTTATCAATTGTTTTAGCTGTTAATTCCTCTTGATTTAAATAACCTTTCATCAAAGCAGGGCCTTTTACAAATAGTTCATTGTTTTCATTTATCTTAATTTGTGCACTTGGAATTACTTTTCCACAAGAGCCAACTTTGTTTGCATTTGGATAATTTGTAGAAATCACAGGTGAAAACTCAGTCAAACCATATCCTTGATAAACGGGAACATTTATATTTACAAAGAATATTGCTATCTCTTTTGAAAGAGGTGCTCCTCCACTTATTAGTTTTTCAAGTTTAGAACCAAAGATTTCTCTAAATTTTGAATAGATAAGTTTGTCATAAATCTTAAATAAAAGTGAGTTTTTATTTATATTTTCTTTTAAAGCATAGGCAAATGCAAAAGAGGCAATTGCTCGACTAATAAATGGTTTTGTAGAGATATTTAGTTTGATTTTATTAAATATTTTCTCTAAAAGTCGCGGAACAACAGTCATAATTGTAGGTTGCACAACTTTCATAAGATTTGCAACATTTAAAACATCATCCACAAAATAAATACTAATTCCACGACTTAAATAATAACTCATTACAGTTCGCTCAAATATATGAGCCAAAGGTAGAACAGAAAGGGAAACTTCATGTTCTTCAAGATTAATCAAACTATTTATATCATGAAGTTGTGAAACTATATTTTTATGGGTAAGCATCACACCCTTTGGAGTTCCAGTGTTTCCGCTTGTATAAATGATAGAAAAAATATCATCTTCCGATGCTTCAAAAGAAGTAAATCCACTAGAATCACAAATCTGTTTTCCAATAACTAAAATCTCATCAAAGTTATAAAAATTAGACTCTTTTATACAAAAGTTGTGAGTAATAAAAACTAAATGTGAATTCTCTTTTTCTATGTCATCTAATCTTTCTTGAGAATCAATAAACATAAATTTCATAGAAGAGTCTTTTATCTCAAAATTAAGATTTTCACTAGAAATATTTGCAAAAATAGGAACACTAATAGCTCCAACTTGTAAAATTGCAAAATCAAATATAAGCCAAAAAGGTGAAGATTTAGCAAAAATTCCGACCTTATCACCTTTTTGAATACCCAAATCTTTCAAAGCAAGACTTAGACAAATAACTTTATTTTTAAAATTACTTGTTGAAATATTTGTATATTTTCCATTTGATAAATAATTTAAAAAGTATTCATTATCATAGTTGTTTGATATATGTAAAAAAAGTTCACTATAGGTTTTGAAGTTGTAAGTTTTCATAGTTTATCCTTTATTATTGATGATTTTATTATGTTTAGGTTAATAAAAAGTTGAAAAATAATTTTGAATATTAGAGTGAAAGGAATATTAAATTAAAAATGGATATTTTTACATTATATTTGTTATTCAAAATCAACATATTTTATAAAAATTATGTTGATTTAATAAAATTAAAAAGGAATTGCAGTATCTATTGCATCCCCCACACCTGTAACAGAACCACCAATTGGGTCAGGTGTTACAACTTCTAACACAGCTCCTGTTACTCTAAAAGGTAAAGCTAAAGCATCACCAACAATACATCCATTAAATGTTAGAGCTACAATTATTCCAACGATATATTTAACCATAAACTATCCTATTCAAATTTTGTGGAATTGTAGCAAAAAAATATAAATAATTTTTGTAAGCTCCAAATTTTTATTACTAAAATACTGTAATAATAAAAAAGTTACTATATCTATGATAAAATCAAAAAAACAAGGTGAATTCATGAACTGTCCAAATTGCAATGAAGAAGTTGAATTAACAACAAAAAGATATTTTAAAAGTCTCTTAGGAAAACATATTTGCCCAAATTGTTCTACTGTGTTCAGTTTAAAACACACGAAAATATATTTTTTATGGATATTTGTATCAATCATTTTTGTGGCATTTAGTTCTTTATTTATTATAAATTTTGTTACAAATAAAGAGGTTTTAAATATAATTTATATGCTTTGGTTGGTGATTTTATTTTTTGTTTGCAGTTTTATAGATAGAAAAATTGAAAATAGTTTGCCAACAAGTACTATTTTAACTTCAAATAAAGAGTAATTTCCTACTCTTTATCTAATCTCATCTCTTCTAGAACTTCTAAAATATCTAAAGCATCTTCTTCTGTAAGGTTGTTATTTGCAATATCTAGTTCAACTTCATCAAAATATGCTTTCATCTCTTCAAGATATTTTAATTCATCCCTATCATCTTTTGAACAATCGCCACTATCAATAATATCCATCATCTCTTCTAGATTTTCATCAAGTTCTGGGATTAATTCTTCTTTTAAAATTTTTGCAAGTTTTTCTATATTTGACATCTATTTTCCTAAAGTTTTTTTAAATGATAACTAAAAATTATGAAATCTTTTTGAAATAAACCTCTTCGCTTATAATATCTTTAGTTGTTTCAACTCTATCAATAAAAGCAAGGCCGATTAAATGGTCATATTCATGTTGGAAAATTCTAGCTATAAAATCTTTGAAAACTATAGTTCTTTTCTCATTATTTACTGTTTTGTATTTAACTTCTATTTTGTTATATCTAGGAACTTGTGCTCTAATTCCTGGAATACTAAGACATCCTTCCCAATCTTTGTTTTTACCCTTTGAAGTTTTGATTATTTTTGGATTTATTAAAACTAACTCTTCCATTAATGGAGCATTTGGGTATCTATCATTTGGTTTTGATGAAATAATCATAATCTGTTTTGAAATAGAAATTTGAGGAGCTGCAAGTCCAACACCATTTGATTTTTTCAAAGTTTCTAACATGATTGATATAATTTTTTGTGTTTCATCACCTTTTATATTTTTTACTTTTTTTGCCTTTAATCTTAGGACTTTTTCTCCGAGTTTCGCTATTTTTATATCAGTTGAATCAAACATTTTAAAACCTTTTATTTATAATTTAATTACGTAATATCCCACAAAATCTACACATGTTTCACCATCTTCAATTATTTTTGATTCAATTTTTATAGAGGCACTTTTTTTACTTAGCAGTTTTTGTTTTAATATTTCTATCTCTTGAATAGATGGTTTTTTTGTATGGCAAATTATCTCTTTAGTTACTGGTTTTCTAAAGCTGGTTTCATTTTTTATGATAACAATATTATTTGAATTAAAACCTAATTCTTTTGAAATCAACCAACACAAACTCCAAGCGGAAATAATAGTTATAGTAGATAAACTTCCACCAAAAGCTGTACCTTTGTCATTTATATTTGGTTCAAGTGGAGCTTTAGTTATTAGTTCTAATTCATTATAATCTTGAATTTTTAATTTCATTATTTTTGTAAGAGGAATCTCATTATAAAGTTTATTTTGAAGTTTATTTAGCATTATTTTTCTCTTTATTTTTTTTAAAAATTGCATATAACCTTTAGATAGCATGCTTTATCTATATTACTTAAAAACAATTGAACAAATAATAAAATATATGTACAATAATTGTACATCATTGTGAGTACTAGACTCTTCTTAAACTTAAGAAAAAATTTAATTTAAGTCTATTCTTTCCGTTAGTGTAACTTTTATTTACATAAATAAAAACTTGTGCAATTCTTTACAAAAATTGTACATACTAATTTTTTTCTTTATGATATAATTTATGCAACTTTCTAAAATAAAAGAGGAGATATTATATGAGTTTATTAGCTAATTATAAAGCGCATTCACAAGAAAGACTTAATGAGGGTGGTTTACCTGCATTACCTTTAACTGCTGAGCAAACTGTTGAGTTAGTAGAATTACTAAAAGCTAACCCAGTTGTTGAATCAGAGTACTGTTTAGATTTATTTACTAACAAAATCAACCCAGGTGTTGATGATGCTGCTTATGTTAAAGCTGCATTTTTAAATGACATTGTTCAAGGAAAAGTAACTTGTTCTGTAATTTCTAAAGTTCAAGCAATTGAAATTTTAGGAACAATGATGGGTGGATTTAATGTTACTCCATTAGTTGAAGCATTAAAAATTGCTGAAGTTGCTGATGCTGCTGCAAATGAATTAAAAAATACTATCCTAGTTTATAACTCATTTAATGAAGTTAAAGAATTAATGGACGCTGGAAATGCAAAAGCAAAAGAAGTTATTGAATCATGGGCAAATGCTGAGTGGTTTACTAATAAACCTGCTTTAGAAGAAGAAATGACATTAACTGTATATAAAATTCCTGGTGAAACAAATACAGATGATTTATCTCCTGCAACTGTTGCATTTACAAGATCTGATATTCCATTACACGCAACTGCAATGTTACAATCAAGAATGGAAAAACCATTAGAAAAAATGGCTGAGTTAAAAACAAAAGGTCATCCTTTAGCATACGTTGGTGATGTTGTTGGAACTGGATCTTCAAGAAAATCAGGGATCAACTCAGTTCAATGGCACATGGGTAGAGATATTCCAGGTGTTCCTAATAAAAGAACTGGTGGGGTTGTATTAGGTTCAATCATCGCTCCAATTTTCTTCAACACTGCTGAAGATTCAGGATGTTTACCAATCGAAGCTAGCGTTGATGCTTTAGAAACTGGTGATGTTATTACAATTAAACCATACGCTGGTGTAATTGAAAAAGATGGTGCTGTTGTTTCTAAATTTACTTTAGCTCCAAATACTTTAACAGATGAAATGAGAGCTGGTGGAAGAATTCCATTAATTATTGGTAAAGGTTTAACTGCTAAAGCTAGAGCTGCATTAGGTTTAGGTGCATCTGATGCATTTATTGCTGCTGCACAACCTGCTGATAACGGTAAAGGATTTACTCAAGCTCAAAAAATGGTTGGAAAAGCTTGTGGTGTTGCAGGTATTAAACCAGGTATGTATGTTGAGCCAATCGCTACAACTGTAGGTTCTCAAGATACAACAGGACCAATGACTAGAGATGAGATTAAAGAACTTGCTGCACTATCTTTTGGTGCTGATATGGTTATGCAATCATTCTGTCACACAGCTGCTTACCCAAAACCAGCTGACATTAAATTAAGACATACTTTACCAGAATTTATTTCTTCAAGAGGTGGAGTTACATTAAGACCAGGTGATGGTGTTATTCACTCATGGTTAAATAGATTATGTTTACCAGATACAGTAGGTACTGGTGGAGATTCTCATACAAGATTCCCAATTGGTATCTCATTCCCAGCTGGATCAGGTCTTATCGCATTTGCTGGTGTTACAGGTATGATGCCTTTAACTATGCCAGAATCTGTATTAGTAAGATTCAAAGGTGAAATGCAACCAGGTATTACTTTAAGAGATTTAGTTAATGCTATTCCTTACCAAGCTATTCAAGATGGTTTATTAACTGTTGAGAAAAAAGGTAAGAAAAATGTATTTGCTGGAACAATCGTTGAAATTCAAGGTTTACCAGACTTAAAAGTTGAGCAAGCATTCGAATTATCAGATTCAGCAGCAGAAAGATCAGCGGCAGCTTGTTCTGTTCAATTATCTAAAGAACCAATTATTGAATATCTATCTTCAAACATCGCTTTAATTGAAAAAATGATTGAAGAAGGTTACGAAGACGCTAAAACTCTTCAAAGAAGAGCGGATAAAATGAGAGAATGGATTAAAAACCCAGAATTATTAACTCCTGACGCTGATGCTGAATATAAAGCAATCATCGAAATCGATTTAAATACAATTACTGAGCCAATCTTAGCTTGTCCAAACGATCCAGATGATGTTGATACATTAACAAACATCAACAATGATCCAAAAAGAATTAAAAAAATCGACGAAGTATTCGTAGGTTCTTGTATGACTAATATCGGATTATTCAGAGCTTTAGGAGAAGTACTTAAAGGTGAGGGTGAAGTTCCTGCAAAACTATGGGTTGCACCACCAACAAAAATGGATAAAGAACAATTAACTGAAGAAGGTTACTATTCAATCTTTGCAGCAGCTGGTGCAAGACTTGAAATTCCTGGATGTTCTTTATGTATGGGTAACCAAGCTCAAGTTTCTGAAGGTTCTGCTGTATTCTCTACGTCTACAAGAAACTTCGATAACAGACTTGGTAAAAACTCTCAAGTTTATTTAGGATCTGCTGAAGTTGCTGCTGTTGCTGCACTTTTAGGAAGATTACCAACTGTTAAAGAATATATGGAAATCGTACCTAAGAAAATTACAGAGAAAAACAAAGAGGGTGTTTATAAATACTTAAACTTCCACCAAGTTACATCTGAACAATTAACTAACTTAGTTCACTCTTAATAGTTATTTAAGAGATATAAAACCGAGGTCTTAGGCCTCGGTTTTTTTTTATTTAGGGTTTTTTGTATTACACAAATTTACAATTTAAAAGAAGAAAATATGTTCAAAAAAAGTATATGTACAATTGCAGTTTTAGCACTTTTCACAGCTTGTTCTCAAAAAGATATTAGTGTTAATGGTTATGATTTAGCAACTCATTGGTTTAATATTAAAAGTTTAAATGATAATAAAGTAGTTATTAATAAAAACTTTACAGAACAATATAATGATGGTCATAAAACAAGTAGTTATGTGGATTTTAATGTGTATAAGAAAAATAAAGCAGATTTAAATCA
>JBBRXF010000030.1:0-21539 GCA_038248665.1 Campylobacterales bacterium
GATATCCTCTTTTGTTAAATGTTTTTCAAAGTAATTATTTACCTCTTTTAACAAATACTCTATTTCTTGCTCTTTTACTTTTGGATTCTCTTCATAAATAGTTTTATTATCAGTTGTTCCAATCAAACAGTGGTTCATATATGGCAAAATAAATATGACTCTTTTATCGCTTGTATTTGGTATTAAAATTCCTTCATCAGCTTTTAGAAACTCCTTTGAAACTACAATGTGGATTCCACTGCTTAAAGCTAAAATTTCATTTGAATCTTTATCATCTAAAGCTCTTAAATTATCAACATTTGCTCCTGTTGCATTTACGACAACCTTTGCTTCTATTTCACAGATTTTGTTTTGTGTTTTATCAAAATATTTTACTCCTGAGATTTTATTATTCAAATCATACAAAAACTCATTTACTTCACAATAGTTTTTTACAACTGCTCCTTTTAAAACAGCACTTTGAAGAAGGGAGATTATCATTCTTGAATCCAAAAAACTTCCATCATAAAAAGATAAAAAGCCTTTTAAATTTTCTTGTTTTATATTTGGAGAAAACAAAATACTAACAACTTTATTTACAAAACTATTTTTCCCCAAACTTTTATGTTTGGCTATTAGTTTATAAAATAGAAGTCCAATGTAAGTGTAAACTAGATTTAAATATGAATATATGGGAATATTGATTTTTAATTTTTTACTGAAGTTTGGAGCATTTTTTAAAAATATTGCTCTTTCAGATAATCCCTCTTTTACCAAATTGTATTGGGCAAGGTCAAACTCTTTTATGGCTTTTTCAAGATACCTGATTCCTCCATGAACTAATTTGGAACTTTTAGAACTTGCACCACTTGCAAAATCGTTTTTTTCAAGCAATATTACTTTATATCCTCGCAAAGTTGCATCCAAAGCAATACCACTTCCAACACTACCACCACCAATAATGACAATATCGTATTTTTCGCTGTTCAATTCCATAATTTCCCCATTTCTAAAGCTTTTTAACAAATGCTTTTTGTTAAGCTAGGATATAATAAAAATAAACAAAAAGGAATAAAATGCAAATAATAATTGCAATCGCAGTGTTGATTATTGCCATTACTTTGATACTTTATAAAGTAAATAATCAATTCGAAAAAAGAGAATTTATAATCCTTTTACTAATTATCATAATATCTAGTTTTGCTTACGTATTATATGAAAATAATCAAGAAGAATTTTTCCCAAATATGTTTAAAGAGAAGTATGAAAAAGAGAAAAATATTCCTATTGAGAAACTAACAGCTGAACTGTTAAACAACAAAGTTGTAAGTTCAAAAGATAAATTTATCTACAAATTCACATATATCATAAAAAAAGAGAATCAAGAGTTTTTGTGTACAACGACAAATGTAGAGATAAATAAAATAGAAGATAACTTTATCTTCAAAAATTTTGCAGATTTAAAAGAAGAGTGTATTTCAAAGTAACTCTTCTTTTAATAAGATTTACGCAGGTTTAAAAGAACTTTTAGTTTTGCAAACCTGGGGGAATAAACAGTTATCACACTCAGGTTTCACAGCTTTGCAAATATATCTTCCAAATAAAACCATTGCTTGATGAAAGATATGTAAATCATGCCCTTTAAGTTTTTTTACCAAATCAGTCTCAGTTATATCAACAGTTTTTCCATCACTGAGTCCCAGTCTATGAGAAACTCTAAAAACATGGGTATCAACAGCCATAAGATTTGCACCTTCAAACTCAATCATAAAAACATTTGCAGTTTTGTTTCCAACACCTGCTAGTTTCATAAGTTTTTGCTGGTCATGGGGAATTTCACCATCATAATTCATCAAAACACTTTGAGCCATTTTGATAATATTTTTTGATTTATTATTAAAAAATGAACAAGAGTTTAACAAAGCTTTTACATCTTCTAAATCTGCAACTGCAAGTTCTCTTACACTTGGATATTTTTCAAAAAGTGCTGGTGTTATAATATTTACTCTTTTATCTGTACATTGAGCTGAAAGAATAATAGCAATTAATAACTCATAATCATTTTTATAATTTAACTCAGTAACCGCATCACTGTACTTTTCTATGAAAGCTTGTTTTATTATTTCTATATCTGCTTTTGTTGCTTTTTTCATATCTCTTTAACCTTAGCAATTTCATCTCTTAGTCTAATAGCTTCTTCAAAATTCAAATCACTTGCTGCTTTTTTCATTTGTCTATTTAGCTCTATTAAAATTTTCTTTCTTTCTGATGCTGGCATTTTTTCTAGTTTCTCTTTTTTCCATGCAACATCATCGTACTCTTCTAGTTTTAGGTTTTGGTCTAATCTTCTTTTTGTTGATACGGGAGTTATTCCATGTAAAAGATTGTGTTCTTCTTGAATTTTTCTTCTTCTATTTGTTTCATCTATAGCAAACTGCATTGAGCCTGTAATTCTTTTTGCATATAAAATAACTCTTCCTCTTTCATTTCTGGCAGCTCGTCCAATTGTTTGAATAAGTGAAGTTTTACTTCTTAAGAATCCCTCTTTATCTGCATCTAAAATAGCCACAAGTGAAGTTTCAGGAATATCAAGTCCTTCTCTTAAAAGATTGATTCCAATAAGTACATCAAAAGTTCCTAAACGCAACTCTCGAATGATTTGATTTCTTTCAATTGCATCAATTTCACTATGCATATATTTAACTTTCATTCCTAAATCTGCATAATAAGAAGCTAATTCTTCTGCCATTTTTTTCGTTAGAACTGTAACTAAAACTCTTTCATTTTTAGCAACAACTTTTTTGATTTCATCGTGAAGTTTTTCTACTTGAAATTCACTATCAACAACATCAATAATTGGGTCAAGAAGTCCAGTTGGTCGAATAATTTGCTCAGCTACAACTGAACTTAGATTGAGTTCAAGTTCATTTGGAGTTGCACTTACAAATACATAATTAGGAGCTTTTTTAATAAACTCATCAAATTTTAAAGGTCTATTATCCAAAGCACTTGGAAGTCTAAATCCATAGTCTACTAAAACTTCTTTTCTACTTCTATCAGCTGCGTGCATTCCTCGAAATTGTGATAAAGATACATGTGATTCATCAACTACAAGTAAAAAATCTCTATCCATTTGTTGAAAATAGTTCAAAAGTGAATATGGAGTCTCTTCTGGTTTTTGACCTGTTAGATGTCGGGCATAGTTCTCAATTCCCTTACACATTCCTGTTCCCTCAATCATCTCTAAATCAAACTCAACTCTTTGTTTTAGTCTTTGATATTCAACTAGTTTATTTGCACTTTGAAAATACTCAAGTCTCTCAGCTAGCTCTTCTTCGATTTGTTTTACAGCAGTTGCTAATTTTTCATTTGAAACAACAAAGGGATTAACTGAATAAATAATTACCTCATCTAAAGATTTTGTTTTACTATTTGTAATGTATTCATGTTTTGAGATAGATTCAACCTCATCACCAAAAAACTCAACTCGTATAAATTCATCTTCAAAATAAGCTGGAAAAATGTCAATAACATCTCCATTTACTCTAAAATCTGATCTATCAAAAAACTTATCATTTCTTTTATAACCCATTTCCACAAGCTTTAATAAAAATTGTTTTTGAGAGTATTCAAATCCAACTTCAACCCTTTGAACCATTGCTTTATACTCTTCAGGATTTCCTAAACCATAGTTTGCAGAAACTGAAGCAATAACAATAACATCATCAAATGATAGAAGTGAAGCTGTTGCACTTAATCTTAATCTTTCTAACTCTTCATTTATTGAAGAATCTTTTTCAATAAATAAATCGCTTCTTGGAATATAAGCTTCAGGTTGATAATAATCATAATAAGAGATAAAATATTCAACATGATTATTTGGGAAAAACTGTTTAAATTCTGAATACAATTGAGCTGCAAGAGTTTTATTGTGAGTCATGATAAGAGTTGGTTTTTGAGTTGCCTCAATCACTTTTGCAATTGTATAAGTTTTTCCAGAACCTGTAACTCCTAAAAGAGTATTATATTGGTTTCCAGCATTTATAGAATCACTTAGCGCTTTTATAGCAACTGGTTGATCTCCTGCTGGTTCGTAATCACTTACAACTTCAAACTTTGCGATGGCTTACTCCTTGGACTTATTTACTGTTTATAATTTTATACAATATTATCGACACTTCTCTTGCAGACCAAATAATATCTTTACTTAAATCATCTCTACTTTTTTTGATATTAACATTGTTTACATATTTATTATAAATTTTTTGTAGTTCTAAATCAATTTGGCTTTCACTCAACTCTAAAATTACTGTATGAAATATATTATCATTTGAAATAAAGATCTTATTTTTACTTTTTAAATATCTTAAAATAAGAGATACTTGCCATGTATGCCATTCAATTCTATCTAAACTACTTGGTAATTTATTCACATAATTTAAAGCTTTATATGAATCAAATATTACTTTGGTTGCTTTTGATAATGAATCAAATCTCATATGTTCAATATTTTTAGGGAATTCTATTGAATTCAAATCTGCAATGGCAGAAGCACTCATATTTCTTTGAAATTCATTTCCAATTTTTTTAGGTTTACTATTAGTCATTGATAATAAATAATATAAAATAAATAATAATGAAACAACTATTACACTAATAAAACCAATTAAGGCCATACTCATATAATTTCTCCTTTAAATTCTGCATTTTTAATAATTACGTATTTTTTTTGGCAACACAAAGATGGAATATTTATGTATTTTTTATTATCAAAATTATAAATATCACCTTGATGATAGTGGCCTTCAATAATAATATCACTATTGTAATTTTTTATTCTTTTTGAAACTATCTCTTCAAAATTCTTCATTTTGTGACATATGTTCTTTTTCACTAATGCATTTTCTATTTTTTTAGAAATAAAAAAATTCACATCAATAAAATTCATAAATTTTAAAAATATTGTATTTCTTATAAATTTGCAATACAAATCATATTTCCAATTTATAAAATTATCTCCATGGGAAATAGAGACACTTTGTTCTTCAAGTTTTCCAAGAAGTGGTTGATTTTCTCTTTTTATTACATATATGTTTGGAAAGATAGTTTTGAGATTATAATCGTGGTTTCCTTCTAAATAAATAATCTCTATATTTTTAGATAATTTATTTAAAAGATTAATTACAGCAATATTTTGTTTAATAAAATATCTACTTTCACCTGAAATAAAATCTATCATATCCCCCATCAAAAAAAGTTGAGTTGTTTCTATCTCTTTATTTTCAAGTTTTTCTAAAAAAGTTAAAAATTCTCTATTTTTTTGATTGTAATGTGAGTCAGCTACAAAAATAGCTCCATTTTGAATACTAAGGTACATAGGCTATTTTTTGTATTTCCCTATATTCTTTATAGCACATGAAAGATTTACATTTACCATAGCTAGCGTATGCATTTATTTCACCAATTACATTCGCAATATTAAATTTTGGATTAGAATTAATTAAAGTTTTAATTAATTCTAATCTTGTATAACCACTAGCACCAATGTTTGCTACATTCATTGTAAAATGATTTCCTTATAACACACACCTAAAACTTCAAAAGTTTTAACACCACCAGGAAGGGTAGCTTTTACTTCATCACCCTCTTCTTTTCCCATAAGTTGTTTTGCTAAAGGTGAATTAAATGAAATCATTCCTTTCTCTGCGTTTGACTCAACTCCACCAACTATCATATAAGTAAATTCTTCATCAGTATTTGTATCAACTAAAGAAACAGTTGAACCAAAACTTACTTTGTTATGTGGAAGAGTTGAAGGATCGATAATTACTGCTTTTGAGATAACTGCATTTAATTCTGCAACTTGTGAATCAATCAATGCTAATTTTTCTTTAGCAGAGTGATATTCAGCATTCTCTTTTAAATCTCCTAATTGTCTAGCTTCTTCTAAGGCAATTACAGTTTCTGGTCTTTCTGTTTTTTTCAAAAAGTCCAAATCCCCTGTAATCTTGTTATAACCAGCTAGCGTCATTGGTTCTTTATCCATCAACATCTCCAATAAATTAATTTATGATATAATACCTAAAAATAGTAAAAGAGAAGTTTAGATGAAATATGATAGATCAAAAAAGCTATTCGGTGAAGATGTTTTTGAAAAATTCAAAGATGTTAAACTAATACTTTTAGGTGTTGGTGGTGTTGGAAGTTTTGCTTTAGATGCTTTATATAATACTGGAATTACAAATATTACCATAGTTGATTTTGACACTTATGAAGAGTCGAATTTAAATAGACAAATGGGAAGTTTTGGAAATATCGGTCGAATAAAAGTTGAAGCATTAAAAGAAAAGTATCCCTTAGTTACGCCAATTCATATAAAAATCACACCTGAATGGATTGATGATTTTGATTTTTCATCTTATGATTATATTTTAGATGCAATTGATGATGTTAAACCAAAAGTGCATCTAATTAAAAAACATTTTACAAAGATAATTAGCACAAGTGGTGGAGCAAAAAGAATTGATCCATCAAAGATAGAATATATCTCAATTTGGGATACGTATAACGACCCTTTTATAAAAAAAATTAGAACAGAATTAAAAGCACAAGGATTCAAGAAAAAGTTTAAAGTAATTTTTTCTTCTGAACTTCCAATGTGTTTAGAAAAGGGAAGTTTCGAGGGAGTAACGGGTTCATTTGGCTTAATGATGGCATCGGTAACTATTCAAAAATTGATGAATAAATTCCAAAAATAACTTAAAGATACTCAAAGTTTAAAAGATATATAATAATTAACTTATACTTAAAAAAGGATTCTCATGAGCGGTATTAGTGGTAGTGTTGAACAAATGACTCAAGGACATCTTAGAAATGTTCAACAATTAGCTGTATTTTACACAGGTCACAGTAATATTTACGCAATCAATATAGCAAAAGTTAAAGCTTTTATAATTACTGAAGAAGTTGCTATAAACGATACTCCAAAAGATACAGATGTAATTGCAGGAATTGCGACAATTAGGGGCGAACCTGTAACTCTTATAAATCTTGATGCTTGGCTTGGACTTCCTGCTTTAGCTGTAAAAGATTATAAATTAATTATATTTTGCGAATTTAATCATAAAAAAATAGGCTTTCTTGTAAAAGACATGCTTGATATTGTTGAAAAAACAACTAATGAATTAAGACATACAGAAGAAACAAATTCAAAAATAACATATACAACTTACGTAAGAGTAAATAATAAAGATGAACTTTGTACAGTATTTAATGCAGAGCAATTATTAAGAGATATTCACTGGACAGATGATGGTTCTGATGAAATTAAAAAATATGTTGACGAAAAAATTCACTCAAGTAAACTTGTTTTAGCAGCAGAAGATTCTGGTGTTGCTAGAGAAGTTTTAAGTTCATTTTTTGAAGAAACAGGTCTTGATTATGAAATCTATGCAAATGGTACACTTTTAATAAAAAGACTAGAAGAACTAAATCCAGATAAAATTGGTATGGTAATTACAGATATTGAAATGCCAGGAACTGATGGGTATCAAGTTGCTGCATTTATAAAAAATAATAAAAACTTATCACATATTCCAGTTATTGTAAACTCTTCAATGACAACAGATGCTGTTAGAGGAAAAATGAATCAAGTGGGTGTTGATGGATTTGTTGGGAAAACTGATATTTCAAATCTATTTAAATTAACAAAAAAATTCTTACTAAGATAACTTTTCATAAATAAGATGAGATTTCCTCATCTTATTTCTTTTTTAATCTATTTATTTAACCACTCTTTAAAAACTTCTATTTGACTAAGTGTTTGACTTGTTGATGTTCCACCTAATGAAGTTCTTGCATTCATTGAATTTCTTAAATCTAAAAACATTAAAATTTCTTCATTAATATCTTTTAACTCTTCATTTGAGCTTCTTATTTCATCAATATTTAATTCACTAATATCTTTATTTAAACTATTTGCTTTTGAAACTACATCTTTTGTTAAATAATAAGCTGTTCTAAATGGCATATTTTGTTTTTGAACTAAATAATCAGCAAAATCAGTTGCACTTAAATGCCCAATTTTACAAGCATTTTGCATTTTATCTACATTTACAATCATAGTTTTAATTACTTCATTTAAAATAGAAATAGAAATTTCCATAGTTTTAACTGAATCAAAAACTCCCTCTTTATCTTCTTGTGTATCTTTATTGTATGCAAGTGGTAAACCTTTCATTACAGTCAGAAGTGAGATAAGATTTCCATAAACACGTCCAGTTTTTCCTCTTAAAAGTTCAGGAACATCTGGGTTTTTCTTTTGTGGCATGATTGAGCTTGTAGTTGCATATTCATCACTCATTCTTACAAATTGGAATTCATAAGATGACCATAAAATAAGTTCTTCTGCAATTCTACTTATATGCATCATTGCTGTACTTATATTAAATAAAATCTCTAGGGCAAAATCTCTATCTGAAACTGTATCCATTGCATGCGCTGTTGGAGAATTAAATCCTAATTTTTCTGAAGTTGACTCTCTATTTATATTATGGGGAGTTCCTGCAAGTGCAGCACTTCCTAAAGGACAATAGTTATTTCTTTCATAAGAACTTTCAAATCTTTCAAAATCTCTTTTAAACATATTTGCATAAGCTAATAAATGATAACCAAAATTAAGAGGTTGAGCATGTTGTAAGTGAGTCATTCCAGGAATTAGTGTAGTTGTATGTTTTGATGCAACAGACACAAAAGTATCAACTAGCTCTTTTAATTGTACTTTTATACTTAATGATTTATCTTGAACATAAAGTCTAAAATCTGTTGCTACTTGGTCATTTCTGCTTCGTGCAGTGTGAAGTCTTTTTCCTGGCTCTCCTATGATTTCAGTAAGTCTTGTTTCAACTGCCATATGAATATCTTCATATGCAAGGGAAAATTTAAATTCACCACTTTCAATCTCATTTTTTACTTGTAAAAGTCCAGTTTCAATTGCTTTTTGCTCTTCAACAGTTAAAATTCCTTGTTCAGCTAACATTTGTGAATGAGCAATTGAACCTCTAATATCTTGTGCATAAAGCTCTTTATCAAACATTATTGAAGCATTAAATTCATCTAATATTTGTGCATTTGTATTTTTTAAAATTTGATTGTTTTGATTTGCCATTGATTTCCCTAAAATTATAATATTGCCTTAAAATTAAGGCAACATTATAACACAAGTGATATTAGTTAAAGGAAAATAGTTTTATTGAAGAAAATGATTAAGACCAAAGTTGAAATTGATGAATATGAGATACTGCTTTTATAATATCAGTTTTTGAAACAATACCAATTAAAGTATCATTCTCTGCAATAATAGGAATTGCATGCAGTTTAAAATCTATCATTACTTTTGCAACATTTCTTATATCAGTATTTGGATCGGCTGTGATAAGTTGTGGTAAATATATATCTTCAATCCTTCTTGACAAAACATTACTTGTGTTATCTAAATCATCCATCAAAAGATTTAAAATCATCTTTTTATCTATCATTCCTAATATTTTTTTACCAAAAGATACAATTGGCAACTGCCCTATTTTGAACTCTTTTAAAACATTGTAAGCATCTTGTATTGTCGATTTTGAATCAATATAAATACAATCTTTTGTCATAATATCTTTTACATGAAAAACTATTTCTGAAGTATCAAGATTTGCCATCTTTTTATAAGTATTTAATGCTTCTTTTTTTGAATCATCATTATTACTTTGCTGATTTATCAGATTCTCAAAATATCCTTTATCTGTATCTAAATCTGTTTTTTTAATTCTTGCAACATCTTTTAGCGCATATAAATTATCTGATGTACTTTTAAAATCAACATTTCCGTTGTTATATATAGCAAACATTTTATATCCTTTACTTATTTAAAATATTTTATAATAAAATTTCTTCATTTATGGATTATATTCTTTTATTTTACAAAAAAAAAGGCTCATGCAAATTGCACAAGCCTTTAATATTCTTTATTTTATTAAAATTAAATTGGTAAAACTCTTAAGTTTTCATCAATTTTTTGTTGTAATACAGACTCAATTGCAAATAAAGTTCCTGAACTTCCAGACGAACATCCAGAACATGAACCTAAATATCTGATATATAAATCATAATGTGGTAAATTTTCTTTAATATCAATAATTTCCATATTTCCACCATCCATAACTAACATTGGTCTAATATCAGAATCTAATACTGAATCAATAGTTTTAATTCTTTGAACTAATGTCATTTTATCAAATGTTAATTCACCAGCTGCACTTGCATCTGCTGCTGTTTTTAATTTTTCTTGTTCTCTTTCAGCTAACATATCAGCTAAAATATCTACTAAATAAACATCTTTTGCTTCATGTCCACCTGGTTTAATACATGATTTACAGAAAGCTCCAGCTTTTGTATAATCAGTGATTTGCTCAACAGTTGTTAATTTATTAATTTTAATAACATCTTTTAAAGTTGCTAATGAAACCCTTGCACATTCACAAATAATTTGTTCTTGTTCAAAAGAATCCATATCAACACCTTTATAATCAGCTGCTGCTTTTTTAATAACGTCATAAGCCATAACAGAACAGTGCATTTTTTGAGGTGGAACTGCTGGTGTATCTGCGTTATCTCTTAATGCAAATTCAACATCAATATTTGTAATTTTAACAGCTTCATCAACTGTTTTTCCAATACAAAGTTCTGCCATAACATCAGAAGACGCAATTGCAGTACCACAACCAAAAGATTTGAATTTTGATTCCAAGATTCTGTCATCTTTTTCATCAACTGCCCAATAAAGTCTTACTGCATCACCACATGATTCAGCTCCAAAATCTGCAACGATTAGTTTTGCTCCTAATTCAGCTGCTCTTTCTTCTGTAATTTCACCTTGGTGTTTTGGGTTATTCATTCTATTTACAACTTGATTTGAGTACTCATCCCAAATTGATCCGCTAATTAAATTATTTTTTGCCATCGTATTTTCCTTTTTATTCTATTTTTTATTATAAAGCTGATTTATGACTTGCTGGCGCATAAGCGTAAGAACTTGAAATATTTCTTAATCTTAAAACTGCATTTTTGATAACATCAATTGCATAATCAATTTGCTCTTCTGTATTAAATCTACTTAAAGAGAATCTAACACCCGTATGCGCTAACTCACTATCAGATCCAAATGCATTCATAACTGGATTTGCTTCTAAGTCTTCAGATGCACATGCACTTCCTGTACTTGCCCCAATTCCTTTTTGATTTAAATCCCAAAGCATTGATTCACCCTCAACCCCTCTAAAAGAGATTAAAGTTGTATTTGGAGTTCTATTATCAGTTCCACCAATGACTACTGTTTCTGGTAATTCTAAAATTGCTGCTTCTAATTTATCTCTAAGTTTTGAAACATGATTTTTTTCATAAGCTATTGCCATAGTTGATGTAGCTAATTTCATAGCCCATCCCATTCCTACCATTGATGCAACATCTACAGTTCCAGCTCTTAATCCACCCATTTGCTCACCACCGTGTAAAAGAGGAGTTAATGAGAAACCTTTTCTTACATATAATCCACCAACACCTTTTGGTCCATGAAATTTATGAGCTGAAAAAGATAAATAATCTACATTATACTCTTGAACATCTACTGGCAATTTTCCAATTGCTTGAGTTGCATCTGTGTGGAAAGGAACACCAAACTCTTTACAAATTGCTCCAATCTCTTTTATAGGGAAGATTTTCCCTGTTTCATTATTTGCCCACATAATTGATACTAATGCTGTATCTTCTTTTATAAATTCTCTTACTGAACTAGCTTCTAAAACTCCTTCTTCATTTACAGGAAGATAAGTTACAGATACACCTTGAGATTCTAAGAATCTACAAACTGCAGTAATCGAAGGGTGTTCTACTTCACTTGTAATAATATGTTTTTTATCACCATTTAAAATTTTATCTATCCATATACCTTTTAAAACAGTATTATTACTCTCTGTTGCATTAGCTGTTACGATAATATCGTCTTCATCTGCTGCATTAATTCCCTCATATAAAAAATTCAAGGCTTCAACCATTTTTGGATGAGTTCCTGCTCCAAACTTATGTAAAGAGTTTGGATTTCCATAAATATCACAAAAAAATGGTTTCATCTCTTCATAAACTTTTGGATCTACTATTGTTGTTGCGTTATTATCTAAATAAACTTCCATAATTGTTCCTATATTTTTAATCTTATCCTATGCAAGAACTATTCCTAAAAAATAGTTGCACTTTTAAAACATTTCAGTATTCTAATGTAAATAGGATAAAATTTGTCTTAATTGTTTTTGAGTTAAATTATTTATTTAAACCAAGTACTTAATTCTATCAAGATTATCTTTTAAAATCCACTATTAAAGGTAGCTAAATAGTTTATTATCTGACCACCTTCATCTTTTAAAGAGGAAATTTTCAAATACTCTTCATAAATTGTGCCATCTTTTTTTCTATTTTTTATTAAACCATCCCATTTACCATCTGATTTTAAACTATTCCACATATTTCTATAAAATTCATCATCTTGTAATTTTGAAGCTAAAATTGCTGGATTTTTACCATACACTTCGTCCATTTCATAACCTGTAATATCAGTAAAAGCTTTATTTATTAGAATAATATTATTTTTACTATCTGTAATTATTATTCCTTCTAATGCTTGATCAAAAATTTTTAGTGATAAATCTACTTTACTTTGTGCATTTTCTTTTAATTTTGATTCACTATTTAGACTTTTATATAAATTTTTAATTGCATTGTGAAGTTTACCTATTTCATCATTTGAAACATTTTCTAAAAAGTCTACTTTTTTATTTTCTCTTAAATTATCAACTATTACACTTAATTTTTTTAAGGGTGTTGAAATTATATTTGAAATTATAATTCCTATTAATGCTCCAAGGAATCCAGCAAGAAGGCTAACATATAAAATAGAAAGAGTATTATCATTTGCCGTTTTAAAAGCTTTATCAATTGGTTGTCGAACAATTACTTTCCAAGAGAAACCTTTATACTCTTCAAATCCAGAACTCACACTACTAGCTGTTAAATATTTTGTCTCTTTGTCCCAAATAATTGTTTTATATAATGATTTTTCATCTTTAAAAGTTTCAGCAACACTTAATGATACATCAGAAATTTTACTTCTTTCTGTATTATCTGGGCCAACTAATATTAATCCATCTTTAGATAATAAAAATATATCAACATCATTATCTTTTTGAATACTTCTAATAACATCTCTTGTCCATTGCCATGTTAAATGACTACATAAAACTCCTAAAGTCTTACCTTCATTGTTTATTACAGGGAATGCAACATCTGAAAAATATATTGGTTCACCACTATTATTTGGTAAAAGTTTTGCTAACAATAAAGCATCATGTACATCCCCAATATAAGGACCTTCCAAGCCATTAGGAAGCCAAGGTCGGGCTTTTACATTTTTTCCTTCTAAATAACCGTTAGTTCCAGCTTCTACTTTTCCATCTGGTAAAGCATAACCTATCCATTCATGGTGATTATAATTATCTTTTATTTTTTGAATAAACTCTCTTTTTTCATCGACAGTACTTTTTTCGCTAGTCATAACTGGTAATGTTGCTGCAAATTTAATCTCTCTATATCTCTCTAACATTTCCCTATCAAGAATATCATTAACTCTTTTTGATAGTTTTACTAAAGATTCTCCTGCGTTTATCTCTAGCTGTTTTTGCGAAATACTATTCGAATAAAATCCAACAATTATGGCAACAGTAAATGTTAATATACCAATCAAAATCGAAAACTTTAAATTAAAACTGTTTTTCATTATAACTTCCCTTTTTATAACTTGTCTCTATATAACACAATAGAAAAACATGCACCTTTATATGTTTTAAAATTGTAATTAAACTCTCTATTCTCCACAAAAATACTACCTTGTAACTCATTGTTTACAATTTCATAGGAACTAAAAAGTCCCAATCCTATTCCAAAAGAGTTGTGTTTTGTTGTAAAATATGGCTCAAAAATCTTTTTGCTAATATCCTTTGGAATTCCTCCGGCGCTATCAAGAATTTCAATTCTAATTTCACCTTTTTTTTCATGGGCATTAATTACAATAACACCTTCTTTTGTAAAATCTTTAGCATTTTTAAATAAATTAATTAAAACTTGTTTTAGTTCTTGCTCATATGTATATAGTTCAATATCATCGATATTTTCAACTACAACTATATTGTTTATATTTAATTCCTCTTTAAACATTGATATACATTGAGTTATTGTATTTTTTAAATTAAAACTACTTTTTTCTAAACTTTCATCAAAATAGTTTCTAAAATCTTCTATTGTTTGAGATAGATATACGGTGTTTTTAAGTATGCCATCAAGATTTTCATAAAACTCTTTATCTTCTAAAATTGCACACTCTTTTTTGAGTTTTAAACCACTTGCTAATATAGAAATTACACTTAAAGGTTGTCGCCATTGATGGGAAATATTTTGTATCATTTCTCCTAATGCAACCATTTTTGTTTGTTGAGATAACATTAACTCATTATTTTTATCTTCAAGCATCTGTTTGTATTTATATCTTAAATAAAATAAAAATAATAAAGTTGATAGAATCAAAATTAAAATCATTTTATAGTAGTTATCATGAACTTGTTCTATTAAATCTGAGTGTTTATATAAAACCATATAAGCTGCATTTTTATTACCTTCAATATTCTGAATAGGTAAAAAATAAATAGCAATATATTTACCTTTATATTTTTTATTTATAATAAATTTTTCACTATTTTCCATTTGTATAGAAATTAGCTTTTTTTCACTTTCTGAATAAAAATCTGCATTTGTGTAATGAAAATCTTCTTCTCTTGTCTGTTCAGAATAAATATATTTACTATTTTCATAACTTATTTTGAACGCTTTAAAACTCTCAGGAAGCATTTTTCTTTCTGCAATAGATTTTGTTATTAAAAAATGTGAATCCACACCAAAATTTTGTTCAAAAATTTTATCAAAAAAATCAGAATCTACAGATATTTCCACACTTCCAATCGGAAACAAAGACTCATCAAATAGTGGATAAACAAATCTAAAACCATCTACGATTTTTCCTATTTCATATCCATCTAAAGGTTTTAAATTTTTATTTACTTCTTTTATACTGAATCTAAAATCAGTCAATTCATCACCAAATTTATCTGGACTATGCATTCTTAAAAAACTTGTATTATCGGGAAAATGAAAATGTACTTGTTTAAATTTAAAATCTAATAATCTATTGTAATCGGAAATAAGTCTATCATATAGTATTTGACGAAAAAAACTTTGAGTCTTTTCATCTTTTTCATAAGCATATTTTACGAGATTGAATATTTCTGGTTTATTAATTATTCCATAAAATGTATTTTGAGACAACTTATGAAAATTATCATAAATACTATTATATTGCCGTTCATACTGTCTACTTAAATCTTCTAAATAATTATCTACACTATTATTGTGTTGATAAGTAAAATAAGAAAAAATTGAAATTAACATAATTACAAATGCCATGATTAATAAGATAGATTCTTTTAGAAAACTTTTTAAAGTAATAAAATTCATAAACTCTTTTCACTGTTAGATAAGGTATTATATCTTTTAATAATTAAATACAGGGATGAGATTATTTTTCTGATTTAAAAAGAATCTATCTTTACTTTAAATGTTTAGTTATGATACTATTTTAAATAAGATATTTTTTATCCTATTTATATTCAAGATGAAAAATTTGAAGAATTGGAGCCTAAAATGAGTGACAATAAACAATTAGAAGATATTATTAATAAAGATTATAAACTTGGATTTGAAACCTTAATCGAAAGTGATACTTTTGCAAAAGGTTTAAATGAAGATGTAATAAGAGCAATATCAGCAAAAAAAGATGAACCTTCTTGGCTTTTGGATTTTAGATTAAAAGCTTACAAAAAATGGTTAAAGATGGAAGAACCATCTTGGGCACATTTAGATTATCCCAAAATAGATTATCAAGATATAGCATACTATTCAGCTCCAAAAAAAGCTTTGGATTCATTAGATGAAGTTGATCCTGAAATTTTAAAAACTTATGAAAAACTGGGAATTCCACTTGAAGAGCAAAAACAATTAGCTGGAGTTAGAGGAGTTGCAGTTGATGCTGTATTTGACTCAGTTTCAGTAAAAACTACATATCAAGATGAGCTTGAAAAATTAGGAATAATATTTTGCTCAATTAGTGAAGCAGCACATAAACACCCAGAACTTGTACAAGAGTATTTAGCAAGTGTTGTGCCAGTTGTTGATAACTATTTTGCCTGTTTAAATAGTGCAGTTTTCACCGATGGAAGTTTTGTATATATTCCGCCAAATGTAAGATGTCCTATGGAACTGTCAACTTATTTTAGAATAAATGCCCTAGATACTGGACAGTTTGAGAGAACTTTAATCATCTGTGATGAGAATTCTTATGTTTCTTATAATGAAGGCTGTTCCGCACCAACAAGAGATGAAAGACAACTTCATGCAGCAGTTGTTGAATTAGTTGCTTTAAAAAATGGACAAATAAAATATTCAACTATTCAAAACTGGTTTCCAGGTGATGAAAATGGAAAAGGTGGAATTCTAAACTTTGTAACAAAAAGAGGAATCTGTAAAGGTGATAACTCTAAAATCTCTTGGACACAAGTTGAAACTGGAAGTGCAATTACTTGGAAATATCCTTCATGTATACTTGCAGGTGATAATAGTGTTGGGGAGTTTTATTCAGTTGCAATTGCTTCAAAATCACAACAAGCAGACACGGGAACTAAAATGGTTCATTTAGGAAATAATACAAAATCAACTATTATTTCAAAAGGAATTTCTGCAATGCATGGGAAAAATGCATATAGAGGATTGGTAAGAGTTGGGAAAAGCGCTTTAAATGCCAGAAATATTTCCCAATGTGATTCACTTTTAATTGGAAATAAATGCCATGCAAATACTTATCCATACCATGAAATCAGAAATTCAAGTGCAAATATAGAACATGAAGCAACAACTTCAAAAATCTCTGATGAACAACTATTTTATATAAGTCAGCGAGGAATTAGTGAAGAAAATGCAATAGCTATGATTGTAAATGGTTTTTGTAAAGAGGTGCTTAAAGAGTTACCAATGGAGTTTGCAGCAGAAGCAAAAGAGTTATTAAATATATCATTAGAAGGAAGCGTGGGTTAAATCATGAAAAATACATTATTAAAAATAGAAGATTTAAAAGTAAATATCAATGATAAAGAGATTTTAAAAGGTTTAAATTTAGAGATTAAAGAGGGAGAAATCCATGCTTTAATGGGAACAAATGGAGCTGGAAAATCAACTTTAGTAAAAGCACTAAGTGCTCATTATGACTGTGTTGTGACTGAGGGGAAAATTACATATAAAAAGAAAAATTTATTAGACCTTGATGTAACACAAAGGGCAAATGAAGGTATTTTTATGAGTTTCCAATCTCCAATTGAAGTGGCTGGTGTAAACAATAGCTACTTTTTAAAAACTGCAATGAACGCAAAAAGAGTATATGCAGGACTTCCTGAGATTGATGCAATGGAGTTTTTAAAACTTGTAAAAGAAGAGACTGAAAAATTCGGTATTGATAGAAAACTTCTACAAAGGGATTTAAATGATGGTTTTAGTGGTGGTGAGAAAAAAAGAAATGAACTAATCCAACTTTTAATGCTTAAACCTGATTTAATCATGCTTGATGAGATAGATTCAGGACTTGATGTGGATGCTATCAAAACTGTTGCAAATGTTATAAATTCTATGCTTGATGGGAAAAGATCTATTTTAATGATTACTCACTATGATAGATTATTAGAGTTAATTAAACCTGATTTTGTACATATTTTAAATGATGGAAAAATTGTAAAAACAGGAGATTATAGCTTAGCTTTAGAACTTGATGAAAAAGGTTATGAAGCAATAGGAATTAAAGATGCAAATAAATAATATTGATGGTTTAATCCTTCCAAAAAAAGGCGATGAAGAGTTTTTAAAAATAAATTTTGATTCACTTTTTTCTTATGATTTTGCAAAAAAAGAGACCTATGAATTTGATATTATGGGTTTAGAATCTATAGTTGATGAAGAAAATTATGAGTCAGTTTTATTTAATATTTCAAGAAGTTTGGACAATAAACAAAAGATTTTGACTATAAATAAAAATATTCAAGAGCCGATTTTTTTGATTCACAAACTAAAAGATGATGAAACACTTTTTACTAACTCATTAAAAATCAAAGTTGCAAAAAATATAAAAGCAAGTATTGTTGAAGTTTTTGTAAACACGTGTAAAAATAGTTTTTATAGTGTAAATAGAAAAATAGAACTAGAAGAGAATGCATCGCTGGAATATGCAAAAATTCAAGATATAAACTCTTCAAACTCAATGATTTTTGCCCTTGCAACAAATCAAAAAAATAGTTCAAATTTAGAGTTTTCTAACTTTGATTTTGGAGATGGATTTGTTGTAAATAGTTTTGAAAATATTATAAATAGTGAATTTGCAAACTATGAATTAAATGGTTTAGTAAAACTTTTCAAAGAAGCAACAACTTCAAATCTAATAAAAACTATTCATAATGAAAAAAGTTCAAATAGTAATATAAACTTCAAACATAGTTTAAAAGATAGTTCAAAAGCTGTATTTAAAGCAAAATCAATAGTAAATCCAAGTGCCCTATTTTCAAAAGCTTTCCAAAATTGTGACACTATTTTATTAAGTGATGATGCAACAATTATTGCCCAACCTCATCTTGAAATTTTAATAGATGAACTGGAAGCCTCTCACGGAACAACAACGGGAAGTTTGAATAAAGAGCAACTTTTATATCTTCAATCAAGAGGAATAAGTGAAGAAAAAGCTTATGAGATGTTATTAAGTGCTTTTGAAAACAAAATAGTTGATAATATAAAAGATGAATTAATAAAAGATTTTATAAAAACTTATAAAAGGGATAAATATGTTTAAAAAGGATTTTCCATATTTTCAAAACTCAAAAACTGTATATTTAGATAACGGAGCAACTACACAAAAACCAAAAAGTGTAATTGATTCTTTAGTTGAGTATTATGAAACATATTGTGCCAATACCCATAGAAGCAACTTTGGTCATGCAAATAAAGCTACCCAAGAGTTTGAAAAAACAAGAATGCTTCTTGCAAAATTTATAAATGCTCCAATAGAAGAGCAAATTATCTTCACAAAAGGTGTAACAGAATCTATAAATTTTATTGCCTCATCTTTTGCAAAAGATTTTAAAACAGTAATAATCTCTTCACTAGAACACCACTCAAATATTGTTCCTTGGCATATGCAAGGACGAACATTAGGAGCTGGACTTGAAGTTGTAAACTGTAATGAAAATTTGGATTTTGACCTTAATCATTTTGAAGAACTTTTAAAAGCAAATCCAAATGCCTTTGTAAGTATCACGCATATTTCAAATGCCTTTGGAACAATTCATGATATAAAAACTATCACTAAATTAGCTCACGCTTATGGTGCTGTTGTTATGGTTGATGGGGCACAAAGTTTATCTCATTTTAAAATAGATGTTCAAGAGCTTGATGTTGATTTTTTTGCAATTTCAGGACATAAAACATTCGCACCAACTGGAGTTGGAGCAATTTATGTAAAAGAAAGATATTTAAAAGATGTAAAACCTTATCAAACGGGAGGAGCAACGATTTATGAAGTAGACTATAGTGGTTCAACTTTACTTGATTCTCCTTATAAATTTGAAGCAGGAACTCAAAATATTGCTGGAATTATTGGTTTTGGAAAAGCAATAGAGTATATAAATCACGTAAAATACGAAACTATTCATAGTTTTGAGCATAATGTTTTTAAATACCTCGATGAAGAGTTAGAAAAACTTCCTGGAATTATTTTTTATAATGACATTTCAAATAGTGTAGGAAGTAGAAGTTTCAATTTTGAAGGTTTGATTCACGATGATATTGGAATTTTAGTTGATAAAATGGATATTGCAGTTAGAGTTGGACACCATTGTGCTCAACCTATTATGAAAAAACTTGGAATCAAAGGAACTATTAGAGTTTCTGTTGCATTTTATAATGACTTTGTAGATGTGGATAAACTTATTATTGCTTTGAAAAAAGCCTTAAGTATGTTAAAGGATTAGGATTGAATAATATAGAAAAAAGAGTAGAAAATATAAAAGAAGATTTAGATTTTTTTGAAGATGAATTGTCAAAATATGAATATATTATAGATTTAGGAAAAAAACTAGAAGAGTTTAAAGAAAGTGACAAAATTCCAGAAAATATAGTACATGGTTGTACTTCACAAGTTTGGTTAACCCATGAAACAAAAGATGGGAAAATGTACTTTCACGGAACTAGCGATGCCATAATCGTAAAAGGTTTGGTTTATATGATTTTACAAATATTCTCAGATTCAACAATAGAAGAGTTAAAAGAGATTGACATGGATATTGTACATGAATTAAAACTTAGCGAAATCATAACTCCAAATAGACAAAGTGGCGTAATTGGAATGATGAAAAAAATAAAAGAGTATGCACTAAACGCATAAAGGATAGAAAATGGAAACAAATTTTGACTTTAAAGAGATTGAAAAAAAAGTAATTGAACACTTAAAAAAAGTATATGACCCAGAAATCCCAGCAAATATTTTTGATTTGGGATTGATTTATAATATTGAATTTGACATAAACAACAACTATTTATATTGCACCGTTACAATGACTCTAACAAGCCCAACTTGCCCTGTTGCAGATAGTTTATTAGAACAAGTAAAATATGTAACTTTAGCAGTTGATGAGATAGATGAAGTTTTCGTAAAACTAGTATTTTCTCCACCATGGAGTCCAGAAATGATGACAGAAGATGCAAGAGAGATTATGGGAGCAAGTGGTGCAGCTATGCCGTTTTAGGCATGGCTTTTAAAGATATGTAAAAAATTTAGTATTTTCTTTACATATAAAAATAACATGTAAAGATTTTACTATTTTTTTAACATAGGTCTTAAGCTATGTTAAAATTTTTTACTTTTTTTAACATAGATTAAATGATATGTTGAATTATATGCCTTTTTTTAACATGGCGAATAGCTCAATATTTACAAAATATTTACTATTTTTGATTTGTATATTTTCTAATATTCCTATATTCTCAAGTTCATTTAAATATTTTGATGCTGTTTGTCTAGTAATATTTAATCTATCAACTAAAAACTCTATTTTTGTATAAGGGTGCATAAAAAGTATTTCAACTAAATCTTTACTATAAATTTTTGGGAATTCTTGTGATATTTTATCCTGAGTTTTTATCATCAAATCACTAATATTGTTAATAAGCTCTATTGTCTCAAGTGAAGTTTGTTCAACTGCATCAAGCATATATAAAATCCACTCTTCCCAGTTATCTTCTATTCTTACTTCCTGTAAAAGTCTATAATAATCAGC
>JBBRXF010000031.1:0-21376 GCA_038248665.1 Campylobacterales bacterium
AAAATTCATATAAAAAATAATAAAAGATTCTTTCAAATAGGTCTTAATCGTGAGTTTGTAAATAAAATTATAGAAGAAAATAGTTTGAAAACAAATTTAAATAAAGGTTTTATAGTAAAAGGGAACAGTGTATCTTTTGTAGATGGAACAGCTTATGATTATGTTATGAGAATGTATTTTGATAATTATATAAAGTCTAAAAATAAAAATACTTTTAATCAAAAGAAAGGTTATATTTTTGAAGAGTATATTTTTAACTATATCAATAGTCAAAGAAAAGAGTTTAAAAATTATGATATACATAAGTTTGATAAAACTTATGTAGATAAAATAGATGACAAAGAAATTAAGTTAGATATTGATCTTATATTGGTAGATAAAGTAAGAAATAAATATTTTTTAATTCAAGTAAAACATTCAACTTATGCAAAGGCGTATTTAAAAGAAGAAGTATATCATTATTGTAATAGTAAAGATTTGATAGACAAAGGAGTTAAACAATTAAATACTTTTAGCTATTTTTATACTAAAGATGATGTTTTAATGAAAGAGTTTTTATCAATAGGATTATCTCAAATTGGATTAGATAATTCACATCTTATATTATTACATACAATGCCGGTATTTGATTTTCAACAAATAGAAAATGTTATACTTTATGATTGGAATAGTTTTAGGAATATCTTACAATATGGATTGAGATTTAATACGGCACAAAATTTATATGATTTAGATTATATTATGCAGTCTGACAGAATATTAGAAATAGAAAAATTAGATGAAACTATTGAATATTTATTAAATTCAACAGTAATAGATAAAGATAAAAATTTTACACAAAAAGATAGATACATATTGTTTGAACATTATTTTAATTTTATTCAAATAAGAAATTATAAAATTCAAACAACAATTAAATAAAATGAAAATAGATGATTAATTATTGTATAACTTACTTTGGAAATTTTACTTTTTCTCTTGGAAGAAATATACCTTTAATACAATTTGGATTTATTATTGCAATTTGAATGTGATTTTGGATTTTGAAACCAGCATTTTCATAAATGTCTTCACCTTCAATAAAAGCAGCTCTTACTGAGTCAAAATAAACATCATTTTCATTAGCTAATTTATGTGCATATCTTATTACTGCACAATCAAGTTCTCTTTTTTTAAAATCAAAATCTTTGTCACCAAATGAAGTATTTTGTGGCAGAGAAAGTCCTTGTTGTTTTAAATCTTTTTTTAATTCTTCATATGCAATTTTTAAAAGGTCAAGATTTCTTTGGTCTAATAAATCTAAACAATTACCTAAATCAATGATAGCACCCAAAACAAAAGGAGTTTTGATTTTAGATTCTTTTCTTTTCATATCTTCTATTGCATATTGTTTTGCTCTTTCTAAATTATTTTCCCAGAAATAAATACCATTTGCTAACCAATCATGCTTATTATTACTATGTTTAAATTCTCTTTTTTGAGTTAATATATCAAAAGCTATATCTTTATCTAAGCCATGAAAACCAAAAACATAAGAAGGCTTTGATGAATACATTTAATTAAGCCATTTTAGCAATAATTCTTTTCGAAGCTCTTACTGTTTTAGCACTAAAATACTTAGGGTCATATTGTCCGTTTTCTTTTATAATATGAGCATCAACAAGTCTCTGTTTTCTTTGTTCAGATGTCATTATTTTAGAAGTCTGTTTTATTCTTTTAATTAAATCTACTGTTGACATTTAATATCCTTTACTTTGTTCTATCATTTTATCTTAAATATTATAAATCTCTAATTTATAATTTCTAATAAAACTTTCAATTGCTCATCAGTCTTATCAGGCATCAAAATTCTCAATTTTTCTAACCTTTTATCCTCTTTGGGATAAGTCATCATATCTTTAAATTTATTAGTTGCTCTCAATGCTTGTTTTTGGTCTTTACTTGCATATACTGATTCAGTATATTTTGTAGATTGATGACCTAACATAACACTTATATCTTCTATAGCTGTTTCATTTTGTATTAAAATAGAAGCTATTAAATGCCTCATATCATGGATTCTAATTTCAGGATAACCTAATGCCTTTAACATACCATGAAAATGCCTTCTAACAGTAATTACTGTTACATTAAATAGTTTACTATTCTTACTAATTTCTTTTTGCTCACCAACCGCTCTTTTTAAATCATCATCTAATGAGAAAGTTAATGTTTTTTTAATTTTACTAATTTCTTTTGGAATATCATAATCATTTTCTCTAAAATGTTTAAATTCTAGTTTTAAAACTTCACCAATTCTTCTTCCTGTTAATAAAAAAGCAAATACATTTCTTATCTCTTTATTTGTATAGTATTTCTGCCCATCAATCTCAATGAGACTATATTCCATCATCACATTAACAATTTTTTTACAGTCATCATCTTTTAGTCCATATTGTTTAAAACTAACTGATTCAAGACTAGGTAATTTAATTTTATCCCATCTAACCAATTCATTTTCACAATCGTTTAAAAACATTTTTATATTGCTTATTGTTCCTCTTAATGTGTTTGGAGCAAACTCTTTTTTTAATCTACTAATCATATCGTTAATATCTGCTGTTGTAATTTCTTTAACAGATTTATTATGTAATTCAGTTGCTCTAATTATTAAAGAAGCTTTCCTATTGAATGTTGTTGATGGCGTTTCAGGATTATGCTTTTCTTCAATCCATTCTTCAGCTTTATCTACAAATCTTTCTATCACAACAATATTCTTATTTGCTTTTTCACTTTTATTCTTATTTCTTAATGTACCAAATTCCATTACATTATTTCTAATTATCTCTTTTTCAGATATAACAAAGTCAAGAGCTTTTAAAAAAGTGTCATAATTTACATCATTAACGATGTTATAAATTTTTTTTACTAACTGTCCATCAACTCTTAATTTCAATCTAAATTTAAAAGATTTGTCTTTTATATCTTTTGCATTTGTAATCTTTTCAAGAGCTAGGTCTGTGTAATATGCGATACCTTTACAATTTCTATTTGGTATTTCAATAAGAATATATTTCTTTTCCATTATCTTTTCCATATAAAGTATACTTAAAGTTATACTATTAAGTATACTAGAGAGTCATTTATTGTACTTAATTATAGCAGATAAATCTTTTTATTTAGTATATTAAAGTCTATTTTATAGGGATAGTAATAAGAAGTAGTTAGTTGTGTTTTTCTATGTACTACATAGGGTTAAAGAAAATATCACTTGATTATTTTTTTTCTCAAGAGCCTTTTTGGCTTCCCTAATTGTAGCACCTGTTGTGATTAAATCATCACATAAAATTGTCATTTGATTGGTTATATTTGTAGTTTTAAATCGTCTTGGATTTTTTTGCCTATATTCCAAATCTTTTCCCGCATATTTAACTATATTTGAAGCTTTTATGCAATTATATTTTGGAGTAATAAATTGTGATTTTAAATGTTTTGCAAGGATAGCAGTGTGGGAAAAATCATGTCGTGTGTGGTCATCAATTGGAATTGCAAAAACTTGGTTTGAAAAAGTGAAATTTTGAGCAAATTTAGCAAAAGAGAGTTTTGCTAGAATATTAAAAACTCTATCTCCATGAAAATAGTATTTTGAAGAGATTAAATCTTCAAGTTCTGAAAGAGTATAAAAAGAGTAGTTGAAAAATCCATCTTCTATTTCTCTTTTGTGAAAAGAGGGGATTAAAAGATTTGCTTGGCAATCTTTGCAGATTATTTGGAATGATAGGTTTTTACAGGTTAGGCATAACATATAAAATAATACTATAAATTATATTTATCAATGCTTCTTAGCTTCTCACTTTTCTTTTTAGTAAAGAAAAGTAAGCAAAAGAAAAGCGTTCGCAGGGATTCAAAATAGCTAAAAAATCTATCTAAATTCTAAAATTTGAAAACTTGACTTCGTACCTCAGTCTTCAGACAGTTCAAATTTCTTTACGAATTTAGATAGATTTTTCTTAACGCTATTTTGAAAATGCTCACATTTTACGAGTGTAGTTTTAATTTTGCTATAATGATTGAAATTATTTAGAAGGAAACTTATGGATTTAGCAATAATTGGAACAGCATTTTCACATTTAAAAACATCAATGGACATTGCTAAACTTATTAGTGATAGCAGTAGTTCTTTAAGTGAAGCAGAAACAAAATTGAAATTGGCAGAATTAATTAGTTCTTTAGCCGATTTAAAAATGGAACTAGCAGATATTAAAGTGGATTTAATTGAAAAAGATGAATCAATTAGAGAATTAAATGAAAGATTAAAAGAAAAAGAATCTTTATCTTTTGATGGTAAGTTTTATTTAAAAGAAGGTGATAAAATACCATTCTGCCCAACTTGTTGGGAATCAAATAAAAAAGCAATTCATTTAATATTTAAACATTATCAATCTTTCGGAAAATGTCAAGAATGTGAAGTATGTAAGACAAAATATTCTATAGGAGAATAAATATAACAAATGGGTTTTGAAAATAAAGTTTTAGATTTTGAGTGAAGTTCAAGGAAAAGAGAGAATTTAAAGCGCAGCGTACTAAAAGTACGTGAGCATTTAAATTATTGATTTGACGTAGAAATTCGCCAAAAGATGAAATTATATTTTTAAAACAGCCATAAATGCTTCTTGAGGTACGTTAACCTTTCCAATTGCTTTCATTCTTTTTTTACCAGCTTTTTGTTTTTCTAGTAATTTTCTTTTTCTTGTAATATCTCCACCGTAACATTTTGCAGTTACATTTTTACCTGTTGATTTTACAGTTTCTCTTGCAATTACGTTATTTCCGATACTTGCTTGAATTGCTACTTCAAAAAGTTGTCTTGGAATTAACTCTTTTAGGGCTTTGATAAATTCTCTTCCTTTTGAAAGTGCTTTATTTTCAGGAACGATAATAGAAAGTGCATCTACAACTTCTCCTGCAACTTTAATATCAAGTCTTTGTAGAACTCCTGGTCTAAATCCAATAGGTTCATAATCAAATGATGCGTAACCTTTTGTTGTTGATTTTAATTTATCATAAAAGTCCATTACAATTTCATTCATTGGAATATCATAATCTAGTAAAACTCTTTTCCCAATATAATCCATTTTATTTTGAGAACCTCTTTTATCATTAAGAAGTTTGATAACATTTCCTAAAAACTCATCAGGTACTAAAATAGTTGCTTTTACATAAGGCTCAAAAATTGTGTCTATGTAGTTTGGTGCTGGCATTTCACTTGGATTTTGAATTGAAATTCTTGTTCCATCAGTTTTTAAAATTTCATAAATAACAGTTGGTGCAGTTGCAATTAAATCTAAATCAAATTCTCTTTCAAGTCTCTCTTTAATTACTTCCATGTGAAGCATTCCTAGAAATCCTGTTCTAAATCCACTTCCTAGAGCAGCAGAGCTTTCAGGTTCAAATGAGATTGAACTATCATTTAATTGTAGTTTATTTAAAGCATCCCTTAAATCTTCAAATTTATCTGTTTCAATTGGATAAATTCCAGCAAATACAAATGGTTTAGCAGGTTCAAATCCATCGATTACTTCAGCTGTTGGATTTTTTGCATCAGTCATTGTATCACCAACTGCAATACTATTTACTGTTTTTAAACCTAAAACTACAATCCCAATTTCACCAGTTGCAATCTCTTTTGTTGGTGTTGGTTTTCTTGGATGTGGATACATTAAATTAAGAACTTGATGTTCCTCTTTTGTATTCATCATTTTAAGCATTTGACCTTTTTTGATACTTCCATCATAAACTCTAACAAGTGCTAAAGCTCCTAAATAGTTATCAAACCAAGAGTCATAAATTAGTGCTTTTGTTGGAGCATCTGTATCACCAACTGGTGATGGAACTCTGTCAACGATAGCGTCAATTAATGCTTTTACACCTTGACCTGTTTTTGCACTAATTAGGTTACTTTCCGTACAGTCAATTCCAATAGCTTCTTCAACTTCTTCTAAAACTCTATCTGGATCAGCACTTGGCAAATCGATTTTATTTACAACTGGAAGAATTTCTAAATCATTATCCATTGCAATATAAACATTTGCAATAGTTTGTGCTTCAACACCTTGTGTTGCATCAATAATTAATAATGCTCCATCAGAAGATGCCAATGAACGGCTTACTTCATAAGAGAAGTCAACGTGTCCTGGAGTGTCAATTAGATTTAAAATATAAGCTTGTCCATCTTTTACATAATTAAGTCTTACACTTTGAGCCTTAATTGTAATCCCTCTTTCTTGTTCTATATCCATTGTATCCATCATTTGAGCAGTTAAATCTCTATCTGCTACTGCTCCACACTCTTGGATAATTCTATCTGCAAGTGTAGATTTTCCATGGTCAATATGAGCAATAATACTAAAGTTTCTAATATTTTTTTGCAAGGGTAATTCCTATGATTTGTTTATTGTGTTATTTATTATATCGCGATTGTATCCAAAGTTTTGTAAGTTTATAGTTAAATGGGAATTTGTAGAAGTTTTATAAAAAAAGATTTAGAGTTTTAACTCTAAATCTTAGGAGTGATTATTGATTTAATAAAGCTGTTACTCTTCGATTAAGAGATTTTCCTTGTTCATTTTCATTTGTAGCAATTGGTTGAGTTTCCCCATAACCTATCGCTTTTAATCTTGTCGAGTTAATATTATATTTTTTTAAAGCATTAACTACTGAGATTGCTCTTCTATCTGACAATGTTTGGTTATATGAATCACTTCCTTTTGAATCTGTATGTGCTTCAATTACTGCTGTTAGATTTTTATTATTTTGCATAATTTTTGCAAATGATGCAAGTTTTTCATTGTAAGTATTTTTAATTTCTGATGAGTTATTATCAAAATTAATATTTAGATTAATAGTTTCAACACAACCATCAGTATTTACTTTTACACCTTTTGTAGTGTTAGGACATTTATCTAATTTATTTATAACGCCATCTTGGTCATCATCTTCTGGTAAAACTAAAGGTTTCTCAACTTTTGGAGCAAGAATTTCTTTTTTTTCTTCATTAACAATAGGAACAGTTGCTTTAATATCATCACTATATTTTTTTCCTAAAGGCATAGCTAAACCTAATGTATACATTACGTCATTTTCATTATTTTGTGTTGCTATTAAATGTCTTATATCACTTTTTACAGAAATTCCATAATAAGGAATATCATATCTTAATCCTAACCCATAATTTAATACAGCAGAATCTTTATTATCAAAGGCTTCATGTGTAACATCTTGATAACCAACACCAGCTAATGCATAAGCAGAAAAATTCTCAACTAATGGGAAGTTTTTTACAGCATTTAAGAATAATCGATTAACGTGTGTACTTCCAATTGAATTTTTATATTTAAGATTATCACTTCGTAGATATGCAACTTCAATTTGATCAATAAAGGAATCATCTAAATTCTTTCCTAAAGAAATTCCACCATTAAAATAGTTTTTATCATCTAATCCTGCTTTGCTATCTGTTAAAATACCTGCAGCAAAAGGTGTAATTTCATAACTATACTCTTTACTTGGATTACTAGCAGCAAAAACGATTAACGTTGAGAATGCAGAAGTTATTAGAACTTTTTTCATTATTTTCCTTGTATAAATAATTTTATTTATTATATCAGAAAAAATAATATTATTAATTAAAAATATAAATTATTATTTTAATTTAGAAATAAAAAAAAGGGCTGAGATAATTCTCAACCCTTTTATAGAAAAATAATTTGAAAAAATTATTTAGCCATTATAGCTTCAACTCTTCTATTTTCAGCTCTACCTTCAGCAGTTGCATTTGTAGCAACTGGTTTAGTTTCACCATATCCAGTAGCAGAAATTTTTGAAGGATCAACTTTTAATGCTTTTAATGCTTCAACAGTTGATGCAGCTCTTCTTTCTGATAATTTTTGATTATAAGCATCTGAACCAACAGAATCTGTGTGTGCAGCAATAGTTGCTTTTAATTTTGGATTAGCTTTCATCATGTTTGCAAATTCAACAATTCTAGTATTGTAAGAATCTTTAATTACTGATTTATCAGTATCAAAATTAATATTTAAGTTTACTAAAGTCATACATCCAACTGAGTCAACTTTTGCTTTTGCCATTGTATTTGGACATTCGTCTAATGAATCAATTACACCATCACTATCAGAATCTTTTGGAGCTTGAGCAACTGGAGCTGGTTTTGCAACAACTGGAGCTGGAGTAGCAACAACTGGAGCTGGTTTTGAAACTTCACCAAATGGAATAGCAAATCCAACGTTATATAATAAGTTGTTATCTCCATGATCAGCTTCAATTAAATGTCTAACATCGAATTTTAAAGCGAAATTATCAGCAACTTTATACTTTACACCTGCACCATAGTTACCAAAAATACCATCTTGATTTCCATTAGCTTCAGAATCAAAGAATTCAACACCAGCACCAACTAATGTGTATAAAGATACATCTGAAGTTAATTCATACTCTTTTACTAAGTTAGTGAAAACTCTTGTAATCCCAGTATCAGAATTTGTACCTTCGTAGTCTACATCTTCAATTGATCTTAAAAAACCAAGTTCAACTTGATCAATAAAAGAATCAAATTGGTTAAAACCTAAACTTAATCCCCCATTTGCATAATTTCTATCTAAACCTAAATTACCTTCTGTATAAGTTCCACCAACCATAGGTGTAATTTCATATTTGTAATTTGAGTTAGCAGCTAACATCATTGTCGCGCATGCAACTGTTGATAATAATATTTTTTTCATTTTTTTTCCTTTGTATTAAATAATCCTGCGAATTATACCAAATTTTTCCTAATTTTGCATTACGCAGTAAAAATAGAATTAACAGATTCATTATTATGAATTCTTCTTATTGCTTCACCAATCATAGTTGAGGCTGTTAATACTGTTATCTTTTTAGCGTTTTTTCGTGTAGGAATTGTGTCTGAAATAACTAATTCATCCAATTCACCTTTTTCAATTCTTTCATAAGCTGGCCCACTTAAAACTCCATGAGTACAGCATGCCATTACAGAATTTGCACCTTTTTTCTTTAAAGCTTCAGCTGCTTTTACTAAAGTTCCAGCAGTATCAACCATATCATCTACTAAAATTACATCCATACCTTTAACATCACCAATGATATTCATAACTTCAGATACATTTGCTTTTTCTCTTTTTTTGTCAACTATAACTAAATCATAACCTAATTTATCTGCATAAGATCTAGCACGAGTTACTCCTCCAATATCTGGACTTGCAATGATTGGATTTTTTAAATTTTTAGATTTAATATAATTTTTGAATAAAATAGAACCAAATAAATTATCAGCTGGAATATTAAAAAAACCTTGAATTTGAGCTGCATGTAAATCAATAGTTACAACTCTAGTAATACCAGCTTTTTCTAAAATATCAGCAACTAATTTTGCTGTAATTGGAACTCTAGGAGCTGCTTTTCTATCTTGTCTTGCATATCCATAATATGGAATAACTGCAGAGATTGTTTTTGCACTTGATCTTTTAAGTGCATCTACCATAATTAATAGTTCCATTAAATTATCATTTGTTGGGGCACAAGTTGGTTGAATTATAAATACATCTTGACCTCTTACACTTTCAGTAATTTGAACAGAGATTTCTCCATCACTAAATTTGTTAAGTGTTGCATTTGATACATTCATACCTAAATATTCTGCTACTTTTACTGCAAATTCAGGATTAGCTGAACCACTAAAAAGTTTAAATGTTGACATAAAAATTCCTTACATTTTATTGATTTCGAATATTATCTAAAGTGTACTTAATGAATATTAAGTTAATAAAAAATTAATATAAAGAATATTATAATAATGATTATCAATGATATTTTAGAAAAAGTAAGCAGGTTAAATTTTTAAATATGTATATAAAATATACAGAGCCCTTGTTTATTTTAAATTTCGTTGATGTTATAATTCTACTGTTCTTCTAAAATGAAAAACTATTAACGCGATGATAGTGATTCAAAATATATTTATTTACAAGGAAAAAAAATGAAAAATCTATTAACAGGTAAAACAATAAGCTTAGTAGCTTGTGGATTATTATTAAGCACATCTGTAGCTTTTGGAGCTGAAACTATTGATTCAGCATTCAAAAATGGTAAAGTTTCAGGAAGTGTAGCTTTATATGGCGAAAAACATGACAACAAAAATGGAAATCTTGATTCTGGATTTGGAAATGGTAATGCGACAGTAGCTTATGAAACTGCTTCTTTTTATGGATTAAGTGCAAAAGCTGAATTTAAAGGAAATCTTTATTTAGGTGAAGTTGAAAATACTGATTATGATACTGCTTATACTAATCATTCTTTAATGACTGAAGCTTATGTAAAATATGCAATGGATGGTTTTTCATTAACTGCTGGTAGACAAGCTATTGATTTAGAATGGTTAGGTGATTATAATGAGGCTGTAGTTGCTGCAATTACTGCAATCCCAGATACTACAGTTGTTTTAGGTTGGGCAGATAGACAAGCTGAATCTGGAATTGATTTAAGCGAAGATTTTACTGATCTTAATGGAAACAAAGGTGCATATGTGCTAGATGTTAAATATGCAGGTTTACAAGGTGTAGAATTTAATCCTTATGCATATTCAGCTCCAGATGTTGCTGATTGGTATGGATTAAAAACAACATTTACTGCTGATATGTTTGGTGCAATTGCACATTATGCCGTATCAGATGAAGATACACAAACTGATGGATCAATTGGTCATGTTGAATTAAATACAACTTTAGCAGGAGTTTCAGCAGCTGTTGGTTATATTAAAACTGATAAAGATGTTGGAGCTGGAAACATGTCTGTTGCTGGTGATAATATCTCTCCATTTGATACAGGACTTAACACATATTCTGCTGATGCAAAAACTGTATATGGTACTTTAGGATATACAATTGCTGATGTTGAATTAGGTGCATTATATGGTGAAACTAAATATGGTTCAGACTTTAAAGAAAAAGAGTTAAATTTAACAGTTGGTTATCCAATTACTGAGTCTTTAGCTACTTCTGTTTTATATGGAGATGTTAATGCAGATGAAGCAAATGGAGATTCTGATGACAACTATGTATTAGCAAGTGTAGAATATACATTCTAATACAAACATAATTTAGGAGTTAACTCCTAAATTATAAAACTAAATAAATCTTTTAGATTTATTTAGTAGACTCAATCCAAGCACTTCCAATTACTTTTTGACCATCATAAAATACAGCTAATTGCCCCGCCGCAACTCCAAAAGCTGACTCTTTCAAAGTTATATAAGCTTTTCCATTTTCTATTTTAACATCACAAGGTGTTGAAGTTGATCTATATCTTAATTTTACTGCACATGAAAATTCAGTTTCATCAATAAACATATTTAAGTCTTTTGCAATAACTTCATTTACTTCTAATGCTTCTTTTTTGCCAACAACAATAGTGTTATCTTTTGGATTTAATTTTGTAACAAAATGTGGATCATGAGCTCCATGAACTGTAAATCCTCTTCTTTTCCCTATTGTATAGTGTGCATAACCTTTATGTTCACCTACAATATTTCCATCTTCATCTAAAACTTTTCCAGGCATATCAATATTTGCATGTCTTTTTACAACATCTGTATAAACTGTTTCAACAAAACAAATCTCTTGAGATTCACTTTTTTCTGTAATTTTTTTGTATGCAACATCAAGTTGAGCACCAAATTTTACAATATCTTCTTTTTTATAAGTACTAAGAGGAAACATCATATATGGAAGTGCTTCCTTGTCAACTTGAGATAAGAAATAACTTTGATCTTTAGTTTTATCATCAGCTTCATAGAAGAATTTACCGTCAGTTTTTGCATAGTGTCCAGTTGCTAAAAAATTAGCTCCATGATCTTGAGCAAACTTTAACATAGCACCAAATTTTATTTGTTTATTACATTTAACACAAGGGTTTGGAGTTGTTCCTTGTAAATAAGAATCCACAAAATAGTCATAAATTTCAGCTGTAAATTTATCAGCTAAATCTAATATGTGATATTTAATATTTAAAAACTTAGCTACATCTTCGATATAACCTAAATTTCTTTCGTGATAACCATCAGTTCTATTATGAAGTTTTAAGTAAACACCCTCAACTTCATATCCATCTTTTTGTAGCATATAAGCAGTTACTGAAGAATCAATTCCACCGCTCATTCCAACCATAACTTTTTTTTGTTTTTCGTTCATTTTTCATCCTTTTTAAAGGAATAATCACTGACTCTCTATTTGCCCAATTTTTGTGAGGAATAATTAAATTTTCTGTATTTATTTTTTTATTATCAAAAAATATTATATCTATATCCAAGGTTCTAGGCGCATCTTGAAAGGATCGCTTTCTTCCGAATTTATTTTCATATCTTTGCATTGCTTTTAAGAAAGCTTTAGGAGAAAGATTTGTTTTGAGCGAAATTATACCATTTAAAAAATCACTTTGCTCTAGAAATCCAAAGGGAGGATTTTTAAGAAGTGGTGAAGTCATAAGTAAAGTAAATCTTGCATCTTTTTTTAAACATAAGATTAATTTATCAAATCTTTTTTTTGAATTTCCAATATTTCCCCCAATTCCAATGGTTACACTATATTTCTTTTTTGAAATAAGATTGAATTTTTTAGGAAAATTACTAGAATAAAAAAGTGTTAAAGTAGGGGATAATTTTTTTTTCAAATTTCTCTCTTTTTGAGCAAAAAAATAAACTTGATAAAATAAATCAAGATTTATTTTTTACTATTTTTTTGTTTTATAGGATTATTGCTTTCCCATTTTGCATTACAACTGTATCTTCAATTCTAACACCAAATTCATCTGGAAGATAGATACCTGGCTCTATTGTAAATACCATATTATCCTCAATTATAACATCTGATTTAGAATTAATAACTGGAAACTCATGAATATCAAGTCCTACACCATGACCAGTGCTGTGAACAAAATATTTACCATATCCAGACTTATCAATTACATCCCTAGTTAATTTGTCAATTTGAGATGCTTTCATTCCAACTCTTGCTTTTTCAATTGCATTTAGTTGAGCTTTTAAAACAATATCATATACTTTTTGATGTTTCTCATTTTTGAATTTTTGCTCTCTTTTAAAATTGAAATTTTCAAAATCAACATGACTTGTGCAAGTTCTATCAGAACAATATCTCTTATATTTAATTCCTGCATCAACTAACAATAAATCATGTAGTTTTAGTTTTTTTGAAGTGGGAAGTGCATGAGGTTTAGCTGCATTTTCATTTATTGCAACAATTGGTTCAAAAGAGATATTAAGTTTTCCAATTTGGCTCATTTTCTCAAATGCTTTAAAATATAAAAATTGTTCAGTTTGATTGAAACCATTTTTTCTAATAAATTTTGCTAACTCTTTAAAACCTTCTCGTCCAGCAATCGCGGCTTTTTTTAATAAGATAATCTCTTTATCACTTTTTATCACTCTTTTTAATTTTGAGAAATTTGCTTTTGCAATAAATTGAGTTTTTAAAGTCTCAGTTAAATTTGTATATGTAGAATAAGTGAAATCATTTGGATCAAAGACAATTTTTTTGATTTTATTTTTTCTTAGAATCTCTTTTGTTGTTTCTATTAAGTTTGATGATTGTACAACTTCACAATTTTTTGCATACTCTTTTGCTTCGATGATATATCTGGCATCTGTTATAAAATATTTTTCTTCACCAAGATTTAAAAAAATAACATTATCACAAGAAAATTTGCATTCAAAATATATTGCATTCTCATTTTGAAGAATAAAGTTTTTCATAAAAAGCCTTTAATTTGGTATTGTTTAACATAAATTTAATTATAATCTTACCTAAAATTTATAAAAGGAATATAATATGAAAATTGCCGTAATCCAAGGCCCAAACTTAAATATGTTAGGAATTAGAGAACAACACATTTATGGTTCAATGGGATTGGAACAAATTCATGAACAATTAAAAGCAGCAGCTACTCAAAATGGGGTTGAAATAGAGTTTTTTCAATCAAATTTAGAAGGTGAAATTGTTGATAGAATTCAAGAGTGTTTAGGAACAGTTGATGGAATTATGATAAATCCAGCTGCTTATTCTCACACATCAATAGCTATAAAAGATGCTTTAAGTGCAGTATCTATGCCAGTAGTTGAAGTACATATTTCAAACATTTATAAAAGAGAAGAGTTTAGACAAAAATCAATAACTGCAGGTGCTTCAACAGGTGTTATCTCTGGATTTGGACCATTTGGTTATCATATGGGTTTAATTGCTTTAATGCAAATAATTTCTGAAGTTAAAGCAATCTCTGAAGCTCAACAAAAAAATGCTTAATAGCCAAAAATTATGAAAATAATAAGTGCTAATTGGGTTATAACTTGTGACGAAAACAATAGTATCATTAAAAATGGTGCTGTTGTTTATGATGAAAAAATTCTAGAAATAGATACCCTTTTTAATATAGAAAAAAAATATCCAAATATTGAAATCTTAAAACTTGAAGATAATTCAGTGTTAATGCCTGGTCTTATAAATTCCCATGTACATTTAGAATTTAGTTCAAATACAACAACTTTAAAATATGGTAATTTTATGTCATGGTTAAACTCTGTGATTAAAAGTAGAGATGATTTAATAACTAAAGCTGACAAAAAACTAATCTCTACAAAACTAGATAGAATGAAAAAAACTGGAACTACTACAATTGGAGCAATTTCATCTTACTCTTTTGATATGGAACCATGTGTAAAAAGTCCAATTAATACAGTATTTTTCTGTGAAGTAATTGGTTCAAAAGGTGATATGGTTGATACTTTATTTGCTGATTTCAAAGATAGATTAAAAAATGCAAAAAAATTTAAATCAAAAAGTTTTATACCAGCAATTGCCATTCATTCACCATATTCAGTTCACCCTTTTTTAGTAAGAGAGAGTTTAAATCTTGCTCGTGCAGAAAATTTAGCTGTTAGTTCACATTTTTTAGAATCACCTGAAGAGTTTTCTTGGCTTCATAAAGATGAAGGATCTTTTTTAGATTTTTTCAAAAACTTTTTAGGTCAAGAAACAGCAGTTTCAAAACCAATGGAATTTTTAAATCTATTTTCAAATATTAAAAATCTTTCTTTTACTCATTGTGTTGAAGCTAGTGAAGCTGATTTATCAAAAATTAGAAGTTTAGGGGCAAGTATAAACACTTGCGTAACTTCAAATAGAGTTTTAAATAATAGCAAATTAGATTTATCAAAACTGGAAGATATCCCATTTACAATTGGAACAGATGGACTTAGTTCTAATAACTCTTTATCAATGTTTGATGAATTAAGAAATGCTTTAATGATTCACTGGCAAGAGAATGTTGTTGATTTTTCAAAGATTTTATTAAAAGCAGCAACTGTAAATGGTGCAAATGCCTTGGGTTTAGATAAAGGAATAATCAAAAAAGATTTTGATTCAGATATGATAGCTTTTACTTTGCCAGATGAAGTAGAAGATATTGAAGATTTACCAATGCAAATTATTTTGCATACAAAATTCGTAGATAAAGTAATAATAGGAGGGGAATTTGTTTAATTTTTTTAGAGTACTTTTTTCACCAATAATTGCTATTTTAGATTTTATTACTAAATATTTTAAGACAATTGTTTTTTTAACAATTATATATTTTATTGTAGCTCCATCAAATGAAAATTTAACAGATGCTAATAATAGTCATACAAATTTACAAAAAATAGAATTAACTGGTCCAATAATGGATGTTTCAAAAACATTAGAAGAGATACAAAAAGCAAAAGAGAATAAAAATATAAAAGGTGTTTTATTAGTTGTAAATTCTCCAGGAGGTGCTGTTGCTCCATCTGTTGAGTTAGCTTACGCTATTAAAGAGTTAAAGCAAATTAAGCCAGTTATTGTATATGCAAGTGGTGTGATTGCTAGTGGAAGTTATTATGCTTCTATTTGGGCAAATAAAATTATTGCAAATCCTGGAAGTATAGTAGGTTCAATTGGAGTTATTATGCAAGGTGTAAATGCTGAAGAACTTATGCAAAAAATTGGAGTTTCTACACAAACTGTAAAAGCAGGGAAGTATAAAGAATCAGGAACACCTACAAGAAAATGGTTTGATTATGAAGAGAAACAACTTCAAAGTGTAATAGATGATACTTATAATATGTTTGTATCGGATGTTGCAAGTGCAAGAAATCTTGATGTTAAAAATCAAACTATATTTGCTGATGCTAAAATATTTACTTCAAAACAAGCAAAAGAGGTTGGTTTAGTTGATGAAGTCGCAACTCTATCTTATGCTCAAAATAGTTTGATAACTCTTAGTGAAGTTAAAAATCCAGTTTGGAATAAAGAAGATAAATTTGAAAAGTTTATGGATAAATTAATCAGTGAAGCAGTTTCAAATATAAGTATGAATTTAGTTAGTGGGTTAAAAGCCTATTAATTTAGATTTTAAATTTAGAAGAAAAAAGGTGAAGTTAAAACTTCACCTTTTTTTATGAAATTATTTTTCGATTCCTGATACAAGTTTATAAGTATCATTTGCAATAACGTACTCTTCATTTGTTGGAATAACAAAAATTCTTGCAGCTGAGCTATTTGTAGCAATATCTCTAGCAACAGATCTTCTTCTGTTGTTTTTAGTTGGATCTAGGATTAATCCCATTCCATCAAGACCAGCACAAACAATCTCTCTAATTAGTGATGAATTTTCACCAATTCCACCTGTGAAACATAATGCATCAACACCATCAAGTGCAGCAACATAAGCTCCAACATATTTTTTGATATTGTATGCAACCATTTCAACAGCTAATCTACATCTGTCATCACCATCTTGCATACCTTGTAAAACTTCTCTTAAATCAGATGATTTTCCAGAAATTCCTAAAATACCAGATTTTTTGTTCATAACATCTAATGCTTGATCAATTGTTAGATTTTCTTGGCTCATCATATAAGAAATTGCACCAGCTCCAACATCTCCAGCTCTTGTTCCCATCATTAAACCTTGAACAGGAGTTAATCCCATAGAAGTATCAATACATTTACCATTTAACACAGCACTTACAGAAGAACCATTTCCTAGGTGACAAACAATAACTCTAGTATTATGTTTTTTATCTAACATTCCTCTTGCTTCATTTGATACAAAGAAGTGGCTAGTTCCATGAAAACCATATTTTCTAATACCATGTTTAGTGTATTGGTCATAAGGTAATGCATACATATACGCATAATCAGGCATAGTTTGGTGGAAAGCAGTATCAAATACAGCAACATTTGGTTTACCAGGCATTAATTGAGCACAAATTTCCATTCCCATAATATTTGCAGGATTGTGTAAAGGAGCTAATGGAATTAATTCTTTCATTTTTTCAATAACTCTTGGTGTTACCATAACTGATGAAGCAAACTCTTCTCCACCATGAACAGCTCTATGTCCAATAGCATCAATATCATCAATAGAATTAATAACTTTTCCTTCACTCTCAACTAATGTTTTTAATACTAATTCAATAGCCTCTTTGTGAGTTGGCATTGAAACTTCTAAAGTTAGTTTGTTTTCACCAAACTCATGTTTTAAAACTCCATCAATTCCAATTCTTTCACATAAACCAGTAGCTAAAACTTCTTTTGAAACTGGATTCATTAATTGATACTTTAGAGATGAACTTCCTGCATTTAAAATAAATACTAACATAATACTTTCCTTTTTTTGAGTTTAAATTATTTGATTTGAGTTGCAGTAATTGCAACTAAGTTTGCTATATCTTCTACTGAACAACCTCTTGATAAGTCATTAACTGGTTGGTTTAATCCTTGAACGATTGGTCCGTGAGCTTCAGCTCCTGCAAATCTTTGAACAAGTTTATAACCAATGTTTCCAGATTGTAAATCAGGGAATACTAAAATATTTGCATGACCAGCTACTTTTGAACCTGGTGCTTTTTTAGCTCCAATAGCTTCAACGATTGCAGCATCTGCTTGTAATTCACCATCAAAAGAAAAAGTTACATTTCTATCTTCAAGAATTTCACATGCATATTGAACTTTATCAACTAATGGATGTTTTGCACTTCCTTTTGTAGAAAAAGATAACATTGCAACTCTTGGTTCAAGTCCCACAACACTTGCAGCAGTTGCAGCAGTTGCACAAGCAATATCAGCTAATTGCTCTGCATTTGGCTCAGGAATAACAGCACAATCTGCAAATAAAATTAAACCATTATCACCAAATTTACCATCAGCAGTTTCCATAATAAATGTAGATGAAACTGTATTAATTCCAGGAGCTGTTTTAATAACTTGAATAGCAGCTTTTAAAACATCAGCTGTTGGAGAGTTTGAACCAGCAACTAATCCATCTGCATCACCAAGTCTTACCATCATACAACCAAAAAATCTAGGTTCTGTTGTCATAATTTCAGTAGCTTCATCTTTTGAAAGATTTTTTGCTTTTCTTAACTCAACTAACTCATCGATGTATCTATCAATATTATCAAATTTCTTAGGGTCAATAATTGTTGCTCCTTCGATATTAGCGCCACATTTAGCCGCATCAGCTTTGATAGTTTCAACATTTCCAATTAAAACAACTTTTGCAGTCTTCTCTTCTAAAACTTGTTGAGCAGCTTTTAAAACTCTCTCATCTTCAGGCTCTGGAAGAACTATTGTTCTTAATTTTAATTTTGCTTTTTCTTTAATACTTTCGATTAAACCCATGTTAAGTCATCCTTTCTACTTTGAACTTTGTGGAAAGATTATAATTGAAAAACATAGCATTAACATAGCAATGTCTTATAATCTTACTGGCTGTAATTTTATAGCATATTTTAGAAAAAGTACATAATATATACAATAATATAAAAAAAATACAAATGTGTGCAAAATTGTAATAGGATATTGTGTAGATTGATTTTAATGGGTATATTTAGAAGAACGATGTACAATTTCTGTACATCGTTTACAATTTTAAGCTAAATTCCAAATAGTAACAAATTATTTAGATTTTACAAGATTATAAGTATCTTTTGCGATTACTAATTCTTCATTTGTTGGAATAATATAGATTTTTGTTCTTGAATCTTTTTTACTAATTTCTCTATTTCCTAATTCTCTAACTCTGTTTCTTTCTGTATCAAGTTCAATTCCCATAAACTCTAAACCATGGCAAACTTTTTCTCTTATTAAATCAGAATTTTCACCAATACCAGCAGTAAAACAAATAGCATCAACTCCACCCATTAATCCAGCATATGAACATAGATATTTTTTAATTCTATTACATAACATTTCAATAGTAATTTTTGATCTAATATCTCCATCTTTTGAAGCTTTGATTACTTCTCTTAAATCTGAACTAATTCCTGAAATTCCTAAAATCCCAGACTTTTTATTTAAATAATCAAGAATTTGATTTGAAGTTAAATTTTTCTTTTCCATTAAATATGGAATAACACCAGCATCAATATCACCACATCTTGTTCCCATAATTAATCCCTCAAGTGGAGTTAATCCCATTGATGTACTTATCGATTTCCCATCTCTAACTGCACAAACAGATGAACCGTTTCCTAAGTGACAAACAATAATTTTCGAATCTTTTTTATTTAAAATTTTAATTGTTTCATTTGATACATAATAGTGGCTTGTTCCATGGAAACCATATTTTCTTAAATGATGTTCTGTATAATCAGCATAAGGAACAGCGTATAAAAAGTTTTCTTTAGTCATAGTTTGATGAAATGCAGTATCAAATACAGTAACATTTGGAACATTTGGCATTAATTCTTGACAAATTTTTATACCCATAATATTTGCAGGATTATGTAGTGGAGCAAGGGGAATTAATTGCTCAATTTTATCAATTACATCTTTTGTAACTATTGTTGATTCTTTAAAAAATTCTCCACCATGAACAACTCTATGCCCAATTGCTTGAATCTCTTTAATTGAGTTTATTACTTTTGTTTCATCATTTGTTAAAATTCTTAAAACAAGTTCGATTGCTTCTTTATGTGTTGGAATTGGTAATTCAAAAGTTAATTTCTTATTTTCCCCAACTTCATGTTTTAAAATTCCATCTATACCAATTCTCTCAACTAATCCACTCGCTTTTAATTCAGCTGTTTTTGCGTTTATTAGTTGATACTTTAAAGAAGATGAACCGGCGTTTAATACAAATACTAACATATATTTTTTCCTTTTATTTAATTTATTTTTACTTTTGGTAAATTCTTTAGTTTTATAAAAATCATAGATGTCATGATTGCATCATTATAAGCATCATGTTTTCCAAGACTTGGAATTTGCAATTCCCTCATTATTGTATTAAATCTTAAATCAATATGTCCTTGAGGAATAAATTCCATTTTATAATCGTGATAAATAGCAGAAACCTCAAGTGTTTTATTTGGAAGGGTAATTCCTAATTTTGGTTTCACATATTTATTAATCATGGCAATATCAAATTCTAAAAAATATCCAACTAAAGTTCTATTCCCAATAAAACCTAAAAACTCTTCAATTACCATATTTATATCTTCTGCATCTTCTAAATCACAAACTCTTATATGGTGAATTTTTATAGCATCTGCTTGAAGTTTTGTTTTTGGTTTTACAAACTTTACAAACTTTTTACTTGATATTATTGTATTGTTTTTTATTATAACTGCACCAATTGAGACGATATCGTCTTTTTTTGGATTTAATCCAGTAGTTTCACAATCAAAACATACATATTCATCATCTAATGGTTTTTCAAATAAAAATTCATACTTTTTATCTTTTAGATTTTTTTTATTAAAATAGTTTTTAATATTTCTAAACATAGTTCAACTTAAAGTGGAATTCTAATTTCTTTTTTAATTTATTAACAATTTTAAAAGAATCTTTTAATAAATCTTTTTCCATAGTATTTAAATTATTTGGATTAATATAATTATCTACTTTTTCATTTCTATCTAATTTTTCTAAATTTGATTTTAGATTTATATTAGTTAAAAAATTAAATGCCATTATTAATTCAGTTGCAAGCTCTTGTTCTATAACACCTTTTTCACTTAAAGTTTTTATTCTTTTAGTTGTATTTGTATTGAAAATTTTGTGTTCTAAACTTAGACTTCTTATTCCTTGAACGATTATAAATATTCCACCTTTTTTAATGTTAATCTCATTTTTATGTTTATCATCTTTATTATTAAACACAAAACCATCAAAAAATCCTAAAGGAACATCAAAACTTGTGATTATTTTTGCAAAGTGAGCATTAAATAATATTGAATTATTAGCAACTCCAAATAGATATTTTTTCAGTTGAG
>JBBRXF010000032.1:0-21220 GCA_038248665.1 Campylobacterales bacterium
ATAGCTTTTTAGAAAAACAAAGAAAATGTGAAACTAAAAAATACAAACTCTTTGGAAATCATGGAGATATTAAAGAAGTTGAAAAATTAATGAATTTTTATCCAATTTCAAAAAAAACAAAAGAGTCTTTACTCATATTATATGGAACAGCTTGTACAAAAGTCTTAAATCTAGCAAATGAGAATAAAAACTTTGAATTAATAAGTAAAGATTTACCATATTTAAAAGTTGAAATTCTTTATTGTATAAACTATGAATTTGTAAAAAAGCCAATAGATTTTCTCTCAAGAAGAGTAGGGCTTTGTTTTATAGATAAAAAACAAAGTCTTGCTTGTGTGAATGTTGTCTGTGCTGAAATGGGAAAAATTCTTTTTTGGAATAAAGAAAAAATAGTAAATGAACAAATAGAGTGTGAAGAGTACATAAATAATTATTTTTAATGATTAATTAACAAAAAATTAACAACACTTAGTAATACTTTCATAAATTTTTTAATACAAGGTAAATTTATGAAGAAACTTATCTCTTTATCGCTTATTACAACTGCTGTTTTGTTAAATGCAAGCGAAGTTCAAACTTTAGAGACAATTAGCGTAGTTGAAACTGCAAACTCAACAATAGTAAAAGATGTAAGTGCTGAACAATTAAAAAGTGCTGATTTAGCAGAAGCTTTAAGTAAAAATGTTCCATCAATTTCAATCGTAAGAAGAAGTGGAATTGCAAATGATATTATCTTGCGAGGGCAAAAAAAAGATAACATAAATATCTTACTTGATGATGCAAAAATCTATGGAGCTTGTCCAAATAGAATGGATCCTGCAACTTCTCATGTTTTATCAAACAATGTACAAAGTGTAAAAATAATTGAAGGTCCTTATGATGTTGAAAATTTTGGAACTTTAAGTGGTTTAGTAAAAGTTGAAACAAAAGAGCCAACAAAAGATGTTCATGGAGAAATTAATTTAAACGCAGGAAGTTATGGATATAGAAAAGCTAGTGCAACTGTAAGTGGTGGAACAGACAGAGTTAAATTATTAGTTTCAACTTCAACAGAAGAGAGTGATCAATATAAAGATGGAAATGGGGATAACTTTTCACAACAACAAATAGCTAAAGGAATAGCAACAACAAATCAATATATTGACAAAAATAAAAAAGCTTATGAGAAAAAAACACTTTTAACAAAAGGGCAATTTAATATTAATGATGACCAAGAGATAAAACTATCTTACACAGGAAATAGAAGTGATGAAGTTTTATATCCAACAGGAACTATGGATGCTGATTATGATGATTCAAATATCTATACAGTTGGATATACAGCTAGAAATTTAGGTAATTTATCAAAAGAATTAAATTTAGATTATTACTATTCAGATGTTGATCATCCTATGAGTACAAAACTTAGAAACAATGGTTCTGCAAGTTATATGACAGCTAAATATAAAACTTCTATTTGGGGAAGTAAAATAAAAAATAGTGTAGAAGTTGCAGATAGTTTAGTAACAGTTGGTTTAGATACAAGTGTTAGAAATTGGCAAGGAGAAATGTATAGAACGAATGTATCAACAGGTGTTGTTGATATGAGATCTATTCCTTTAGCATCAACTGATACTACAAATAAAGCAATTTTCTCAAAAGTTGAAAAATCATTTGGTAAATTAGATTTAGAAGCAGGTGCTAGATACGATTACACTGATGTAGATTCATCAAGTATGCTAAAAGAAGATAAAAAATATGTTGGTTTAAATGCAAATATTTTTGGTATCTATAATGTAGATGAAAAAATGAAATATTTTGCTGGAATTGGGAAATCTTCAAGGGTTCCAGACGCAAGAGAATTATATTCAAGTACTGGGAATTCTAATTTAGATGATATAAAAAATTATGAAGCTGATTTAGGATTTGATAAAACAATAGGAAACTTTAATATCAAACCAAAACTATTCTATTCAGTGTTAAAAGATTATATTTATAATACTGGAACAAGTTTCCAAAATATTGATGCAAAAATTTATGGTTTAGATATAAGTGGATTATATGCAATGACAGATAATTTATCTTTAGATTATGGAGTTGCATATCAAAGAGGTAAAAAAGATGATAACGCAAATGACAAAGATTTAGCAGAAATTCCACCATTAAAAGCAAATTTAGCACTAAATTATGAAATTGATAAATCAAAATATACAGCTGAGGTAATTGCAGTTGATAGATGGGATAGTTATGATAGTTCTGCAAAAGAACAAGAGTTAGCTGGTTATGCACTATTTAATTTAAAATATGCAAATCAATTACATAAGAATTTTGGTGTAACAATTGGAGTTGATAATTTACTTGATAAAGTATATAACTCAACAAATACATATCAAGATATTACATATGCGACAGTTGGTTCTGAAAGAGTGTTATTCAATGACCCAGGAAGATATGGATATGTAAATTTAAAATATAGCTTTTAATAAGCTATATTTTTCTATATTTTAATCAAATTCCATTCTAACTTGTGTTTGCCCAGTTGTTCCAAACTCATAGTCTATTTGTGTGGCAATCGCTTTAAAATCAACCCCTTGAACTGTTTTTAAACCTTTTAAAATCTCTTTTTTACCACTAATTAACTCTTTTGATTTTATTCCGTGTGAAATAGATAAACTAGCTTCAACAAAAGCTGATAATTTATCACATTGTTTTAAAGCTAATCCATCAATTGCATTGTATTTATTTGAATTATATTTTGAAACATCTTCAACTATTTGGATTTTATCTTCGTAGATTTTATTTTGAAACTCTTCTTTTATTCCATCATAAAGTCCTAAAATATAAGAAAATTCATCGTGTAAAATTTCTGGAATATTAGGCAAAATATCGTCTTCAATTTTTTCAATTTCATATTCAGCAATTATGTCAGATAACTCATCAACACAATATTTTACAGGAGTTATAATATCTCGTGTTAGAGCTTCAGGTAAATCATGAAATAGGGCAGTAAAGAAGTTGTTTTGTAATCTTTTATCACAAGCATTTACTTCAAGTGAGAAGAAATATCCAAAAATTGCAACCGTTAACATATGACCAAGAACTGAAGTTTCAGGAATTCTAGGAGTTTGTGCCCATCTTTTTTGAAATCTTAATCTTCCACTTAAATCTATGATTTTTGCTAGTTTTTTATTTAGAGCAATTTTTCTTACTCCAATTAATTCATAATAATCTTCAAGTTCTTCATCAACACTTTTTTTCACATTTTCAATATCGTTTAAAAATTGACTTGTTTGATAAACAATAGAGAATTCCCATTTAGTTGCTAAATAAGAAGCAGCTTTTAAAATAAATCTCTCTTTTTTATACATCTCAGGATTTGATAAATACTCTTCAAATTTTTGTAAAAAGTTTCCATCATCTATATCTTTAATAGATGGAGCTAGTTTTGAAATAACCCAAGCATTAATCTCTTTTGATTTTTTTTGTAAAGCTTTTCTAAAAACATCAGGTCTAATATCAGTTACAACTACTCGTCTTAAAAACTCAAATATTCCAGCTTCAATTAGGTGTGTAAAATCTATATCTTTTTCTAGTTTTGCAATAAAATAAGCAATAATAAATTTATGGGCTTGTTTGTCAAGTTCAACCAGTTCAACCATTCTAGGATAGTCATTCCATCTTTGAATTGAAGCTGATGAAAAAATATAATCTATAATTCTTGGATTTATCAATTTTTATCCTTTGGCTCTTTTTTTGTATCATCAAAAAACATCATTTTTTTACCAAGTAACATGGCACTAACAACTATAAACATCATTAAATATACTTGCCAATCACTCATGATTTATGCCTTTTAAATTTTGTTTGATTATCTCATAATATTGATAAATTGGGACTTATAATAGATTTATAGAATAAAATAGTAGTATAGAGGAGGTTTTTTTAATATTTATTGTAGAGTATAGGCTTTGCCTATGCTCTACAACTTCCCATTTTTCCTAAAGCATTAACTTTTTCAACTCGACCGGCGTGTCTTCCACCTTCGAATTCTGCTTTGTCCCAAGATTTAATTATAGCTTCAATCATTCCATAACCAGAAACTCTCTCCCCTAAACAAATTACATTTGCATCGTTATGTTTTCTAGCCATTCTTGCACTATATTCATTGTGACAAAGTGCTGCTCTAATTCCATCAAATTTATTTGCAGCCATACTCATTCCAAGTCCTGAACCACAGATTAAAATTCCCATAGTTCCTTGTTCTTCTAGTACTTTTTTACAAACTTTAGCAGCATAATCAGGGTAATCAACTCTGTCTTTACTAAAAGGTCCTAAGTCTATAACTTCATGACCTCTTTCTTCAAAAAGTTCTTTTACATAATCTTTTATATCAATTCCTGCATGATCTGCACCGATAAAATATTTCATTAATAAATTCCTTCTTGTTGTTCAATTTCTAATTTATCAAAATCTACTGTCTCTTCTAGAGTTTTAACTGTTTTTAAAACTCTATCCCATCTAATCTCTTTATGTTCACTCCATGAAAAATAGATAAACCAAGGAGTTCCAACTATATCTTTATATGGAACTGTACCCCAAAATCTTGAATCATTTGAATGGTCTCTATTATCACCCATCATAAATGTTTCATCTTCTGGAACAATTATTGGAGACATATTAAAAAGTTCAGCTGGATTTAGTCCATTATTCACAACATTTGGGTCATTATGAATTCCTGGATGATCTTTTCTATATGGATTTACTACCCAAAGTTTATCACCAATTTCAACAATATTTTCTTTTGGATAGTTTGCTTTTACAAACTCATTTCCTTCTTTGGGATGAAGTAAAAGATGTTTATCTTGAATCGCAACTAAATCTCCACCAGTTGCAACTGCTCTTTTTACATAGTGAATATCTTCATTTTTTGGGTATCTAAAAACTACAATATCACCTCTTTTTGGTCTTGGTCCCTCAATTAAATGACCATTTCCATTAAAGTCAGGTAAAACTTTTATCTCAAGCCAAGGAATTCTTGGAGTTGGAATTCCATAAGAGAATTTTTTTACAAAAAGCATATCACCAATTAAAAGTGTATTTTTCATACTTCCACTTGGAATTACGAATGCTTGTGCAACAAAAAAAATAATTCCAAGAACTATTACTATTGTCCCAGTCCATGAAGAGGACCAGTTATATATTTTTTTTAACATCTATTTAGTTTCTCTTTTTTCTCTTAATTTTGCAGCTTTAATTGTATTTTTTAAAAGCATACCAATAGTCATTGGTCCAACTCCACCTGGAACTGGAGTTAAGTGAGAACATTTATCTTTTAAACCTTCAAAATCAGCATCACCAACTAATTTTCCAGTTTCAAGTCTATTAATACCAACATCGATAACAACAGCACCATCTTTTACCATATCAGCTTTTAATAAATACGGAACTCCAACAGCAATTACAACAATATCAGCTGCAAGTGTATGAGCTTTTAAATCTTTTGTTCTTGAATTACAAACAGTAACTGTAGCTTTTGCATTAATTAAAAGTGAAGCCATAGGTTTTCCAACAATATCACTACTTCCAATAACAACTACATTTTTTCCACTTAATTCAATTCCATACTCTTGGAACATTCTCATAACACCAAATGGAGTTGCTGGTAAAAATGCATCAAGATTTGAAACCATTCTTCCTACATTGTAAGGATGAAAACCATCAACATCTTTTAAAGGGTTAATTGCTTCAAGAACAACAGTTGTATCAATATGTTTTGGAAGTGGTAATTGAACTAAAATACCATCAAGTTTTGGGTTTTCATTCATTCTAGCAATTGTTTCTAATAACTCTTCTTGAGTTATACTCTCTGGCATTTCATGAACAACTGAGTAAATACCTGCATTTTTACATGATTTTGCTTTACTTGCAACGTATGTTGCACTTGCCGCATCATTTCCAACTAAAATAACAGCAAGTCCTGGAGTTATTTGTTTCTCTTCTACAAGTTGAGCTACTTCAACTTTAACTTCTTCTTTGATTTTTTCAGATAATGCTTTTCCATCTAATAATATCATCGGTTTTTTACCTTATATTTTGTTTTTATTAAGAAATTATATTATCTAAAAATCAATTAATAAAAGTTAAATATAAAATTAATAGAAACTTAAACTAATATTTAGAAAACTTTTAATATAATCCTGCCCTAAATTTAAAAACAAAGGAAACGTTATGTTAGAGGGTATCATCAGAGATAGTATGACAAAACAAGCTACTAAAACTTTAAGAAGAGAAGGATATTTAATTGCAAATATCTATGGTAAAGGTTTAGAAAATATTTCAGCTGCATTCAAAAGAAATGAATTCATCAAATTTTTAAGAAACAAAGAAACATTAGCATTTGATGTAAATCTTTCTGGAAACATTGTAAAAGTTGTAGTTCAAGAATATCAAAAATGTCCATTAACTTCAGAGTTATTACATGTTGATTTAATGGTAGCACAAGCTGGTGTTAAAACTTCATATAAAATTCCAGTTAAAACAACTGGTATTGCAAAAGGTCTTAAAAATAAAGGTCTTTTAATGATTCACACAAAAAGAGTACCTGTTAAATGTACACTTGAAAACTTACCAAATAGCATTACTTTAGATGTAACAAACTTAGATACAGGTGATAATATCTTAATTAGAGATTTAACTTTACCTGAAACTTTAGAGTGTTTCTTAGATCCAAGAGTTCCTGTTGTTGGTATAATTAAAGCTAAATAGTTTTAATTTAATGCATTTAATTGTAGGTCTTGGGAACATTGGTGATAAATATCAATTAACAAGACATAATGTAGGATTTATGGTTATCGATGAGATAACCAAAAGTCTTACAACTTCAAATATCCAAAAATCAAATTTTCATTCTACCTTAGAAAAATCAGCTTATGATTTATATTCAAAACCAACTACATTTATGAATAATTCAGGAATGGCTGTGCAAGCTATTAAAGAGTATTATAAATTAGAAATGGAAGATATTATTGTGATTCATGATGATATTGATTTACCATTTGGAACTGTAAAGTTTAAAATAGGTGGTGGTCATGGTGGACATAATGGTTTAAGATCAATTGATGCTCATATTGGAAAAGATTACATTCGAGTAAGAATTGGTGTAGGAAAACCACAAGATAAAGCAGATGTTGCAAATTATGTATTAAATAATTTTTCAAAAGAAGAATTAAACAAACTACCTGCTATAATTGCCCACACTATAGACGCTATAAAAGCATTAAAAAGTGAAGATATAGAACAAGTAAAAACTAAATTCACATTGAAGTAAAATGAGCATATTAACAAAATATATTTTAAAAAAATATCTAATAAATTTTATTATTGTTCTTATTTCTTTGGAAATCTTTTTTGTAGGTATTGACTTCTTACAAAACTTTAAATCAATTCCCCATTCAGCAAATTTACAAATTTTATATGTATTATATATGACATTTTTTACACTTACAATAACTTTACCCTTATCAATTGTTTTTGCTTGGATTGTAACTTTAGTTGTGTTTATTAGAAATAATGAATTTGTAGCTTTTAATGCACTTGGTGCAACAAATAAAAAGATTATTTTACCTGTAATTAGTATCTCAGTTTTATTAATATCAATACTTATTATATTTCAAATGACACCATTAGCTTATTCTTCTGAACAAAAAAAGAAGATTCTAGATAATGAGTATTTTACAAGTAGTAAAAGTGATATCTTTTTAAAATATAATGATTATTATGTATACTTTAAAAAGTTATTACCTTTAGAAAAAAGAGCTGAAGATATTCATATTTTCAGGGTTTCTGGAAAAGATGTTATTGAAACAATTATAGGGGAAAAAGCATATTTCCAAAATGATAAATGGTATGTTCTAAATGTAAAAATAATTGAAAAACCTAAAGATTTGAATGCAGATAGTTCTAAATTAGATATTAGATATGAGAAATTTTTACATACCTTAGATGGCTTTAAACCAAAAATTCTTGATAATGTTTATGATAGTAAGTCGGAATTTTCAATAATTGATGCAGTTTCTGCAGTAATTTTATTAAAGGAACAAGGTATCAATACAGATAAAATAAGAAGTATTTTATACAATTTAACGGTAATCCCATTTTTTGTAATTCCTCTTATTTTATTGATTTTTGCATATGCATCATTAAATAGTAGATTTTTTAATGTTGGTAAATTTACTTCTTTTTCTATTTTTGGAACATTAGTTATTTGGGGTCTATTTTTTACACTCTATAAATTTACAAATGGAGGTATATTAATTCCTGAAGTATCTATTTTACTACCAATGTTATTATGGATAGTTATTTCATTGTATTTTTATAATAAAAAAATAAATTCTTAAAAAGGCAGAATAAAAATGAGATCTCATGTAAAATCATATGGGGTAGTTCCTTATTTAGTAATAGATGATAATATAAAAATCTTATTATGTAAATCAGTTGCAAGTAAAGATAAATGGGGTTGTTTAAAAGGAACAAAAACTAATAAAGAATCTGCTTATGAGTGTGCTAAAAGGGAGTTTTTAGAAGAGAGTTCAATAGATGTTGATATAGCTCTTTTTGAAAACTATTTTGAGCAAATTAATATAGATAAAGATGTTGGTATTTGGTTAGTTAATGCTAATAATATTGAAAACTTTAATAAGTATTTCGATGATGATACTTTAAAAAGTAACTATTTATCTTGGGAAAATTCAAAGGTTAAATTCTTTTCTCTGAATAATTTACCAAGAATAAAAACTAAACAAGTTAATTTATTAAAAGAGATTAAGGATTTTTTGAAAAATAAGAATCTACACCATTAGCAATTCCATTTGCTAATAATTGTTGATAACTTTTATCATATAATCTCTTACCTTCAAGAGGATGAGATATATATCCTACTTCCACTAAAATAGAAGGCATTTGGGCACCTACAAGTACCCAAAATGGTCCTTCTCTAACTCCTGAATCTTGTATGTCTTTATATTTACTTCTAGCAGATTGTAAAATTCCAGCTTGAACATCAATTGCAAATTTGTGTGATGCAGTGATTCTTGGACGATTTAGAGACTCTAAAAATACATCTTTTGAAGATTCACTCATTTCCCTAATATCTGACTTATTTTCTAGAGCTGCAACTCTTTTCGCCCTTTCTTCCCTTGCTGGACTTAAAAAGAATGTTTCTATTCCAGCAACTTCATTCGCTTTTTCTAATGGAACTGCATTTGTGTGTATAGACATAAATAAGTCAGCATTTTTTTCATTTGCTAAGACTGTTCTATCAATTACTTTTATAAAAAAGTCTGCATCTCTTGTTAGATATACCGTATATCCTCTTTGTTTTAGAATTGAAGCTAAATATTTAGTTACATTTAAATTTATAACCTTCTCATATCTTTTATTTGGTCCAACAGCACCAACATCATCTCCACCATGTCCAGCATCAAGTACAATAGTCTTTTTTTTACTTTTTGAATTGCTTGTCATTTGTGCAGAAATTGATGGAGGAAGAGCTTCAGGTATATTTTTATTTAGTTCCTCTTTTTTCTTTGAGTTTATAATTGTTGAAGTAGGAATAGTATTACTAATTACATTTATTACTAATTCCCTTGAAGCAAGAGTATAAGTTATTTTTGGATTACTTTTATTTGATATTACAATACCAACACTATTTTTGTTATCACTAACTATAATATTATCAATATTATCAATATTTGGTTTTGTAGAGGTTGTATATTTATATTTACCATTTATATTAAATGTATATTCGTAATTTAAACCATTCTTCTTTGAAATTTGTGTTATATCTTGTTTTGAATAATTTTTATTAAACTTTACAATAATTTTATTATCATTAGCATCTATTGAACGAATAGAGTTTTGTGTATCAATATTAGTTTCTACTTCAGGTTTATTTCTTTCAGTCTTTGTACCAATAAGTTCATTCTTATTATTTGTTGTTCTTATTGGTTTAGAAATCTCTTCTGTATTAGAAGTAGTTTTATTTTGTCTTTTTAATAATATCTCTAGCTTTTTTTTATCTGGTCGAACATCTTTATTAATTTTCTCACCAATAGATATTATATTTTTTAGTTCATCAATTTTTAGCTGTTCATTTTTTTGCATAACAGCTTTTAGATAGTTCATCTTTGAAGTATGGTATTGTTCATTTAAACTACTAATCGATTCTGCTGCAATTAATAGTTTAAAAGTTAGAAGGGTTAGAATAAAAAATTTTTTAAAAATCTTTATTCTCCTTTTGTTAATTTTTCCATTAGTTCTTTTACAGAGATAATTTTTTCAATTCTGTATCCATTTGAACCCGAAAAGAATAAACCTGTTTCTGTGTCACCTTGATATGCTGCACTTAATCTATCTGCAATACAATAACCAACAAGTTTTGCTTCATGACCTCTATTACAAGGAGCTACACAGTTTGATATACATTGTACTTTTGGAGCTGTTTTATTTTCAATAGAAAATTGTAACTTAGTCATAACTCCTCTTGCTGGAAGTCCAACAGGAGATTTCATAAGTTGTATATCTTCAGCTTTTGCATTTAATAAGACATTTTTAAAATTGGCATCGGCATCACACTCAAAAGTTCCTATAAATCTAGTCGCCATTTGAACACCAGCACAACCCATTGCCAAAAATTTATCAATGTCATCTTTATCCCAAACTCCACCTGCTGCAATGATTGGAATATTTCCCCAAGCTTTTGCTTCTTCGATCACTGGACCTATTATATTTTCAAGTTGATACTCTTCTTGAGCACATTGATCATAAGTAAAACCTTGATGTCCACCACTTAATGGTCCTTCAACGATAATTGCATCAGGAAGTTTGTTATATCTTTGCCATTTTTTACAAATTAATTTTAATGCTCTTGCGCTTGATACTATTGGGACAAGGGCAACATCTGGAAAATCTTTTGTAAATTCAGGCATATTTGTAGGTAATCCTGCCCCTGTAATAATAATATTTACTCCTGCTTCACAAGCATCTCTTACAACTCTTCCATAATCATTAATTGCATATAATACATTACAGGCAAGTGGTGCATCACCACAAATTTTTCTTGCATTTGCAATTATTTCAAAAAGGGCTTCTCTATTATAAAAATTAGCAACATCTTTAGGTTTGTCTTTTTTTGTAACTATATGAATATTTTCACTTCTATTTTTATAATAACCCGTTCCAACAGCAGATATTACACCTAATCCACCTTCTAAACTTACATTACCAGCTAATTGATCCCAGCTAATTCCTACACCCATTCCACCTTGAATTATTGGATGTTTTATCTCATACTTTCCTATTTTCACAACTAGCCTTTCTATTTTATTATTATCTTAGCGAAATTTTTTTTACCTTTTTGTAAAATATACTCACCAACTTCTAAATTTAATTTATCATCATCTATTTTTTCTTGATTTATTGATACGGCATTTGCTTTAATATCACGTCTAGCTTGTGAAGTTGAATCAACTAATTTACTATCAACTAAAGCTTGACAAATCCAAATAGGAGCCTCAAATATAAATTCAGGTATATCTGTTGGAATATCTTTTTTTGCAAAAACTCTTTCAAATTCATCTTTTGCTGCAACTCCAGCACCATTTCCATGGAATCTTTCAACTATTTCCATAGCAAGAGACTCTTTTACTTTTTTAGGATGTAAAGTTTCATTTTTTACACCATCTTTAATTTCTTCAATTTCTTTTAAAGATTTTCCAGATAGTAGCTCAAAATATCTCCACATTAATTCATCTGAAATTGATAGAATTTTTCCAAACATATCAAAAGGTTCATCTGTTACACCAATGTAATTTCCTAATGATTTTGACATTTTTTGAACACCATCAAGACCTTCTAAAATCGGCATCATTAAAACAGCTTGTTGTTTTTTACAGTTGTAAGCTTTTTGTAAAGTTCTTCCCATTAAAAGGTTGAATTTTTGGTCTGTTCCACCGAGTTCAATATCTGTATTCATGGCAACTGAATCATAACCTTGTAATAAAGGATAAGTAAATTCACTTAAAGCAATTGGAGTATTTGTAGCATATCTTTTTGAAAAATCATCTCGTTCAAGCATTCTAGCAACCGTTAAATTTGAAGCTAATGTTATTAATCCACCAGTTCCTAACTCTTTTAACCAAGTTGAGTTAAACATAACTTGAGTTTTTGATTCATCTAATATTTTAAAAACTTGTTCTTTATATGAAACAGCATTTCTTTGAACATCATCTTCACTTAAAACTTTTCTAGTTTCACTTTTTCCAGTGGGATCTCCAATAGTTGCTGTAAAATCTCCGATTAAAAATTGAACAATTCCTCCAAATTTTTGGAAAGTTGCAAGTTTTTGAATAAGAACTGTATGACCTAAATGTAAATCTGGTGCAGTTGGATCAAATCCTGCTTTTACATAAAAATTTTCACCAGTTTCGAAATATCTTTTTACAAGTTTTTCTATTGCTTCAATATCAATAATTTCAGAAGTTCCTCTTTTTATCTCTTCTAATGCTTCTTGAACTCTTTTTTCCATTAACTTTTACCCTTTAAATTATTTGTTATAAGCGTCTTTTTTTGAGTAGAACTCTATAACTTTTACTTTTTTTTCTATTATTTTTCTAACATCTTCTATATTTGATTTATTTATTTCAAACTCTATGTAACAGTATTGTATATATGAGTGGGGTTGTCTTCCAAACTCAATACCTAATATATAAAATTCATACTCTGCCATATAGGTTAATACTTTTGCTAATTCACCTTTTGTATTGGGAATACTTATTACCATTTTATATTGATAAACTGTATCAATTGTCCATTTACAAAAAAGCATTTCTTGATTTGTTTTAATTTTATCGTAGGCTTTATCACACATTTTGTGATGAATTATAGCTTCATTTCCATTTTTAAACGCAACAATATCATCACCAAACTTTGGATGACAACAGTGGTCAAATGATACAGAACTTATACTGAAATTTGAATATATTAAGACATTATCAAACTTAGATTCTTTGATTTTACTAGTAAAAATCTTAAATCTAGTCATCAAACCTTTATAACTAAGTATTTTTTTCTCAATAATTTGTTTAGTATGTTTAAAAAAGTCTAAAATTTGAGGAATTTTATGTGGAGAATCAATTGGATATATTTTTGTAATATCTTCTGAATATCTTGAAAATACTGTATTTATAATATTTTTCCCAGATAATTCATCTATCTCTTTTTGTCTATGGGCGCATAAAAGTTTTATCTGTTTTTTTGCCCTTGATGTTTTTACCATATCCATCCAAGAACATCTAACAATTGTATCTTTACCTAATTCAATAGATACAATATCTGTACTTTTTAATTCAGTTAAAAGAGGTTTTCTAATTTTATTTATAAAACATCCAATAGCACGTTTACCTATATTTGTATGAACCGCAAAGGCAAAATCATAAGCTGTTGCACCAACTGGTAGAGTAAAAACTTCACCTTTTGGAGAGTAAACAATCATCTCTTGTGTGTATAAATTATCTTTTGCATCTTGGTAAAATTCTTCTACGTTTTCATTTGAAAATTCTAAAGATTTTAACCAATTAAGATTTGTAGTATTTTTTGCACCAGTTTTATATTTCCAATGGGCAGCAATTCCAAACTCTGCAATTTTATTCATTTCAAATGATCTAATTTGAATTTCATAAATTTTAGAATTGTAAAAAACAGTTGTATGAATAGTTTGATAACCATTCTCTTTAGGAGTTGCAACGTAATCTTTAAATCTTGAGATTAAAGGTTTAAACTCTAAATGCATATATCCTAAAACTTTATAACAATCAATATCATCTTCTACTAAAATTCTAATTGCAAATAAATCTAAAACTTCATCAATTGAAATCCCTTTTCTTTGCATTTTTAGATAGATTGAGTAGTGATGTTTAATACGGCTATATATTTTAATTTTATCTAAATCATAACCATTCTTCTCTAAAAGATTTTTGCTTGTTGAGATAAAAGTATTAAAAGTAAGTTGCATTGCATGTTGTTGTTCTTTTAGGAAAGTATCAATTTTTTTATATTCATTTGGATAAATATAAAAAAAAGCTAAGTCTTCCAATGCATTTTTTAGTGTAGAAATACCTAATCTATTGGCAATTGGAACATAAACAACAAGTGTCTCTTCGGCAATTCTTTTTTGTTTATTTGCAGGTAGTGCGCTAAGGGTGAGCATATTATGTAATCTATCACAAAGTTTAACAATCAAAACTCGAACATCATCAATTGAAGCGATTAACATTTTTCTAAAAGTAAGTGCAGAAGATATTATTTTAGAATCACTTGCATCACTTGAAGCAATAAATTCATGTTCTCTAATTTCTACAATTTTAGTTAATCCATCAACCATATGAGCAATATCATTGCCCCATTTTTCTTTTACAAAATCTAAAGAGTATTTTGTATCTTCAACAACATCATGTAATAATGCAGTTGCTATAATTGCTTCATCTTTGGAAAAATGTGCGGTAATTGAGGCTACTAAAATAGGATGCACACAATAAGGTTCACCACTTTTTCTGTATTGACCTTCATGGGCTTCTATAATAAAATTAATGATTTCATTTAGTTTTGGAGTTATTTCAGTTTGAGTATTTAGTTTGTTAATTGCATCTTCAACAGTGTTTATTTGTTGAATTTCTTTGATAAATGGATCCATAATATTAAGACCTAAAGATAAGCTTTTGGCTTATCTCTATTTTTTGTCTACAAAACCTTCTATTCTTAGTAAACCACTCGCAATTTCATCAATCGCGATATCTGTATATTTCATTTTTTGAGTATTTTGTTCTAATAACGGTTTAGCACCTTTACTTAATTCATCAGCTCTTTGACCAACTGCAATTGCTAAAATATATCTATCGTTATCTACTTGTTTTAAAGCTTTTGATATTCTTTCTTCTAATCTCATGGTAAATTATTCCTTTTGGTATTTATTTAATATTTATCTAACTATTGAACATCTACTATAATCACCTTGGATGATTTTTAGTAAATTACCTTTTTCATTCATATTTGCAACAACTATTGGAAGTTTATTATCTTTAGCTAATGCAATAGCAGTGTCATCCATAACTTTGATATGATCTTCTAAAGCTCTATCATACGATAAAGTTTCTAATTTTTTAGCATCTGGATATTTCAGAGGATCTCTATCATAAACACCATCAACTTTTGTAGCTTTAATTAACATAGAAGCTCCAATTTCTGTAGCTCTTAATGTAGCTCCTGTATCAGTTGTAAAATAAGGATTTCCAGTTCCTGCTCCAAAAATTACAACTCTTCCTTTTTCAAGGTGTCTCATAGCTTTTCTAACAATAAATGGTTCAGCAATTTGTTCCATTTTAATAGCAGTTTGTAATCTTGCACTTAAACCTTTGTATTCTAATGCTTCTTGCATAGCAATACCATTAATTACAGTTCCAAGCATTCCCATATAATCAGCACTTGTTCTTTTTATAACACCATCAGCTGCTGCTGCTACACCTCTAATTATGTTTCCACCACCAATTACAATACCAACTTCGATACCATTTTCAACTAAACTTTTTATCTCTTCAGCAATATAATCTAATATTTGAGTATCAATACCATAACCTTCAGCACCAGCCAATGCTTCACCAGAAAATTTTACAAGTACTCTTTTGTTCATATGCATATCCTTCTATAATTTTTGGATTTTATCTAAAAAATCATTAACAAATACTTAGCTTAGTGCCCATTCATAAAATGGAATAATATTAATTTTTAATTTTGGATCAGAAATCTTTTCATTATTTGAAATTGTGATAATATTAATCTCATTTATTTCAAATTCATGGGCATTTTTAATTATTTTTTTTAGGGCATTATTCATCAAAAATCTATTAAAAAATGGAATAGGAATTATTGCCATATTTTTAGATTTAATATAAAAATCGATATTATCTAAATAATAAACATCACTATATTTATTTACTAATTCTAAAAAAATCATATTTGAAAATTCATTTTTAAACTTTTTCACATGGGAAATTGCATTTAAAAAGGAGTGATTATAACAGTATATCTTTTTTACAGATTTTTCTTGGTTATATTTTTGTAAAAAATAGATAGATTTATTATTTTCATATATTTTGCAAGTCTCATAAAATTTATCTTTAGATATTTTGATTTTTGATTTTAGATTATTAAATAGTTGAAAAAGAGATTTTTTTTCATCTATATTTTCAATTAAGATTTTAAAAATCTCATATTGAGTCTCATCTTTACATTGTAATTCAATAATCTCTTGTAAACGATGGATTCTTTTATGTTCATCAATATTTATAAGTTCTGGTAAATTACCATATTTTAGAAAGATATTAAAACTTTGGGTTATGTTTTGATGTCTATTATCGTGGAGCAAATACTCTTCAAAATCTAAAGCATTAATTATTATATTTTCAAAACCTCTTATTTTTCTTGGAGTTGAAGTTGAAATAATTATATTTTCACAATTTGGTAGTTCAAACTGAAAATCAAAATTTTCAAGAACTAAAACAGTTATTTCATTCATTTTTATGAATTTTTCAAGGTTTTTAGAAACATCAGAAATTTCATTTCGTAAATCAGAAAAGTCTATATAAAGGTATTCTTTTGGTTTGAATGTAGATAAAAAGTCATAAATTAGATAACTTTTCCCAGTTTTAAAAGCACCACTTATTATAGTTTTAGACTCTTCTATTCTGATTTTTCGCTCTATGAAATTAACCTTTGAAAAGTTAATTTCATAACAAGCCTCTAGAGTTCTCATTTTTTATTTTGTATTAAGATTATTGCTTCTTTGATTGCATTTATATAACTTTTTGTATTTATTTTTTCATTTTTATATGCAATATTAAAAGCAGTTCCATGATCAACAGATGTTCTAATTATTGGAAGATTTAGACTTACATTTATACTTTGATCAAAATATAAAGCTTTTAATGGAGCTAATCCTTGGTCATGATACATAGCAACAAAGTATTTATAATTTTTTCTTGAAGCAGGTGAAAATGCTGTGTCTGGAACTAATGGGCCTTTAAAGACATTTTTATCTAAAGCTTTATTTGCTTTTTTTATAGCTTTAAAAATTTCAACCTCTTCATCTCCTAAAACTCCATTATCACTTGCATGGGGATTTAGTCCTAAAACTCCAATATTGTCACTTCTTACATTTTTATAGAAATCTACTAAAAAAGTTATTAAATCTTCTTCAATTATTTTTTTTGCTACTTTTTTCAATGGAATATGTTCAGTAAAAAGTCCTACAAACATCTTTTTACATCCAAGCATCATAATGGCATTTTTACCAAAATAATCTCTTAATACTTCCGTATGACCTTTGTATTTTATATCAGCTTTACTCCACGATTCTTTATTAATTGGAAGTGTGCAAATTGCATCAGCTTCTTTTTTATCGGCTAAATTAATTGCATCCATAAATGAATCATAAGAATATCTTCCTGCTTTTTTTGAAACAGTTCCTGGTTTTATCTCAAATTCACCTTTTGTTTTAAAAATTTCAAAATTATTAGGAATTTCCATCTTTAATTCATCACATGCAAGTTTAAGCATTTTTGAGTTTATACAATAAATTGGATGACAAATTTTAGATATTTTTTCATGGCATTTTAAAGCTATTTCAATTCCAATACCATTTAAATCTCCAATACTAATTGCGATTTTTGGTTTATTCTCAGTCATTTTTTATTAACTCTTTCATATCGATTATGGCTTTTTCTAAGCCTGAAAATACAGAACGTGCAATAATACTTTGTCCGATATTTAGTTCTTCAATTTCAGGTATTTTTGAAATAAGTGTAACATTTTGATAATTTAATCCATGACCTGCTGCCACTTTTAAATTAAGTTTTTTTGCTAATTTTGAAGAGTTTTGAATCTCTTTAATTGATTTATTTAATTTCTCTTTTAATTGTTGTTTACTTAACTCTAACTCTTTAATTGTATGATGAGTTTGAGATAAATTTGTATTTAACATTGCATAAATATTTGCGAAAGTTCCAGTATGAAGTTCAATCCATTCAACTTCAAGTTGACTTGAAAGTTCAATTATCTCTTCATTTGGGTCGATAAATAAAGATACTTCAATCTCATTTTCATGAAGTTTATCTATAACTTTTTGAAGTTTTTCAAAGTGTCCTTTTACATCAAGTCCACCCTCAGTTGTTACTTCATCTCTATTTTCAGGAACTAATGTAGCACGAGTTGGTTTTAGTTTACAAACAATATCAATAATTTCACTATTTATAGAACACTCTAAGTTTACTGGCAGTGTTGATTGTTGAATTATGGCAATTGCGTCATTATCATGGATATGTCGTCTATCTTCTCTTAAATGAATAGTTATTTGATTAGCACCTGCAAGTTTGCAAATACCAAGAGCATCAAGGGGATTTGGGTCATTAATTTTTCTAGCTTCTCGCAAGACTGCAATGTGGTCAATATTTACACCAAGTAACAATTTGTATCCTTTAATATTGGCTTTTTTTTATGGAATAATAGCCAATATTAAATAAAGAAGTCTTTGTGAAGAGTTTTAGAATAGATCTTTTAGTGTTGCAATATTTGCAGCTAGTTTATTATGAACTTCTAGATATTCATCTTCAGGATTAGAATCAGCAACAACTCCTGCTCCTGCTTGGAAGATTACTGTGTCATTTGTAAGCATTGTAGTTCTAATAGTAATAGCACTATCCATATTTCCATCAAAACCAAAATAAGCAATACTTCCTGAATAGAAGTTTCTTTTTATACCTTCAAATTGAGCAATTAATTCCATTGCTCTAATTTTTGGAGCTCCAGTCATTGTTCCAGCTGTAAAAGTTGCTGCAAATAGATCAAACATATCGTATTTATCATCAATAATTGCTTCCACATCTGAAACAATATGCATAACGTGTGAGTATCTTTCAATTCTCATTAAATCAGTTACTTTTACAGTTCCAGGACGTGCAACTCGACCAACATCATTTCTTCCTAAATCAACAAGCATTAAGTGTTCAGCTCTCTCTTTAGTATCATTAATTAATTCATTTTCCATTTCAAGATCTTTTTCAAGAGTTCTACCTCTTTTTCTTGTTCCTGCAATTGGTCTTAATAATAAATGTCCATCAACAAGTCTTACCATAACTTCAGGTGAACTTCCAGCAATTGAGAAATTTTCAAATTCTAAAAGAAAAAGATATGGACTTGGGTTTTTACTTCTTAGGGCTCTATAAAAACTTAGATGGTCAACTATAGCTTTTTGAGTAAATCTATTTGACATTAATATTTGAAAAACATCTCCTGATTTTATCATCTCTTTTGAACGTGCAACCATTTGAAAGAACTCTTCTTTTGTGAAGTTGAATTTTCCTTCATCAATTAATGTTGCTTTTTTTAAAGGAGTATATTCATAACTTTTTAGAAGTTCTTTTTCTATAAGTTCTAAATCTTTCTCTTTTTCATCCATAGATGTTAGAATTACAAGTTTAGAAGTTTTATGTGAAAATCCAAGAATTATTTTAGGTCTTATTAAATCTAAGTCAGGAATATTTAATTGATCAATTAAAGAGTTCATAGATTTTTTCAGTTTTGGTTCAAACTCTTTACCAATATCATAACCTACATTTCCAATAAATCCATCAATTAAACCAATTCCTAACTCTTGCGATTTAGCTTTATAAAACTCCTTATCGAAGTTTTTATAATATCTTTTTAAAAAAGTTAAAGGATTTGATTCTACTATTGAAACTTCTTGTTTTTCATTTTTATAGAAACAACTGTTATTTTCATACCAAACCCTTTCTCTATCACCAATTATGATATAAGAGTAATTACCAGTACTTGAATTGATTGTACTTTCAAATAAAAATGTTATTTCATCTTTATATATATTTTTTATTTTTTCATATATTGAAACAGGTGTGAACTGATCTAAAAATAGTTCTTTACTATAAAAATTCATTAATATCTACTTTTTTAAAATTTAACAACAAAAGCACTTGTAACATTTAGTTTTTGTTTAACATCTTCTATATTTTCACTAGCTGCTGCTTTTGAAGAATAAGGTCCAATTAGAACTTTGTTATAAGATACACCATTTACAGTATCCTGATATATTTTATATTTTAAATTTGCACTTCTAATACTATTTACATAACTATCTGTTGGTTTTTTTGTTAATGCACCAATTTGTATGAAATATCCACTTGATACACTACTTGAAGAACTATCATTTGTTCTCGTAGCTGAAGGTGTTTCTACTAAATCTTTAATAGAACTTCTTTTTGTTGTCTCAACTTTCTTAACAACAGTATCTTCTTTAGGAAGAGCTTCTTCTTTTTGTTTTACTACAGGTTTTTCTTTATTTGCTGATTTGCTTTTTTCAACTTTTTTTATAGTTTGATCAATTGCTTCATCAGAAATTCCAGATGTATTTGGGTTATAATTTTCTGCTTCTTTTTGTAAATTCTCAAATGCTTTTGTGCTACCACTATCTTCAACTTTTCCATTAGATGTTCCAGATGTATTACCTTGAACTTCAGGTACCATTGGTTCATTAGCATCTTTTTTTACTCTTTCATTAATGATTTTTTGGAAGTTTTGTTCAATATTATCACTCTCAGATAGTTTTTTCATTTCAGTTGAACTTGCACTATTAGAAGTAAATTGATCTTCTTTTGGAGCTTCATTAGTTAAAAGACGAATAATAATTATAGTTAATAAAAATAAAACAACAAGGACAATACCTAAAATTAGGTATTTTTTCTTATTATCCTCATTAGTTATAGATGACCCTAGCATAATATTATCAAGCTCATGTTCATTTTGTTCTACATTATTGTTTTTCTCAAAAATAACAGAGTCATTGTTTATTGACATTTCTACTTCTTCAAGTTCATTTAACTTTCGTTCAAGTTCTTCTCGTTCTTGTTGAATCTGAACTTTTTTAATAAACTCATCACCTTTTATTTGCATAACTTATCCTTATTTAAATAGAAATCCTAGTAAGTCGATTTATTGTAAACAACAAAATTTCCAGCAAGTTCTTCTAATTCTTTATTGATTTTTGCATGAAGTTCTGTATCTTCAATATTATCTAATACATCACAAATTTTGTTTGCAATTAATTCAAACTCTTTTTCTTTCA
>JBBRXF010000033.1:0-20286 GCA_038248665.1 Campylobacterales bacterium
AAAGATATTCGCTTCAATAATAATAGAGGATATTATTACATTGATAGTTTAGATGGAATTAATATTTTTCATCCTATTCGTCCAGAACTTGAAAATCATTCAATTTTAAATATAAAAGATGAGTTTGGGAATTCTATTTTTAGTGATTTTATAAATAATGCAAAAAAATCAAAAGAATCATATTCTACATATTATTGGACAAAACCAGAAGATTTAAAAAATAAATATAAAAAAATTACATTCAATAAAGTCTTTGAACCATATAACTTTATTATTGGAACTGGTGAGTATCTTAATGATTTTGAAAATATTGAAAAAGAGGAAATTCTATCTTACATTTCAAGTATAAAATATGATAAAAATGGATATGTTTTTGTAATTGATGAAAAAGGTATTTATTTAAGTCATGTAGAAAAATCTTATGTGGGATTAAATAGGATTAATTTAAAAGATCAAAATGGAGTTATGATAACAAAAGAGATTTTAAATTTAGCATTTAATGGAAAAGGTGGATATTTAAAATATATAGGGACAATAAAACCTGAAACAAAACTTCCTGCTGAAAAGATTACTTATGTAAGAGGTTTTAAAGATTGGAATTGGGCAATAGCAACAGGTTTTTATACAGATGAATTAGAAAAACAAATTTCTGAAAAAGAGTTTGAAATAAAAGAAGAATATTCAAGTAAATTAAAAAATTTACTTTTAATAAGTCTTGTACTAACTGGTATTTTTTTAGTTCTCTCTTTTTATATCTCAAGAAAATTAGAAAAAAGATTTTATAAATATAAGCAACAAGTTCTTAATCACATTAAACATGACAGGGAAAAAGATACTATTTTAGCACAACAGGCAAAAATGGCTGCAATGGGTGAAATGCTTGAAAATATTGCCCATCAGTGGAGACAACCACTTAGTTCAATTTCTACTATTTCAACTGGAATTAAAATACAGTACGAGTATGCTGATGTAAATAAAGAAGATGTTATAAAATCAATGAGTACGATTGCCACAACTACAAAATATCTATCTCAAACAATTGATGATTTTAGAGATTATTTTAATCCTCAAAAAGAGCCTACTTTTTTTAATTTAAAAACTATTTTTGAAAAAGTTTCTGATTTGCTTGAACCACAGTTACATTTAAAAAATATTCAAATAATCAAAGATATTGATGATGTTTATATTTTTGGAATGGAAAATGAATTTTTACAAGTAATAATAAATCTTTTAAATAATTCAAAAGATGAATTTGAAACAAAAGAGTTTGAAAAAAAATATATTTTTATTGATACAAAAGTTACAGAAGATGAAATATCTGTTATTTTAAAAGATAATGCAGGTGGAATTGATGAAAAAATAATTGATAAGATATTTGAATCATATTTCACAACTAAACATAAATCAAAAGGTACAGGAATAGGACTTTATATGTCAAAACAGATTATTGAAAAACATATGAAAGGTTCTATTATTGTTTCAAATGAGAGTTATATTTACAAAGAAAAAAGTTATACAGGTGCAAAATTTTTAATAACTTTTGTTCAAAAAAAGAGAGAAGATATTATTTGAAGTTTTTTGCAAACTCTATAAACTCTTTTTCTTTTAATGCTTTTGCATAAAACCAACCCTGAATTTCATCACAATTTTCTAGCTCTAAAAACTCTTTTTGATTTATTTTTTCAACACCTTCAGCTATAACTTTTATTCCTAAGCCTTTGGCTAGTGCAATAATTGTTTTGGCAATGGCAATATCTTTTAAACTGTGGGGAATTTCAGCGATAAATGATTTGTCAATTTTTAGTTTGTCTATTGGAAATTGTTTTAAATAACTCAAAGATGAATATCCTGTTCCAAAATCATCAATTGATAATTGAACACCAATCTCTTTAAAATTTTTAAGAATCATTATAGATTCTTCAATGTTTTCCATAATAAAACTTTCTGTTAATTCTAATTCCAAATAATTTGCATCTAAATTTGTTATTTTCAGATTATCAAGGACAGTTTTATAAATATCGCTGTGTTTAAACTGAATAGAAGAGATATTTACAGCAATTTTCCCATCTTCTAATAGATTCATTTCATGAAGTTTTTTCATAAATGAACATGCAGTTTTTAACACAAAATCACCTAAAGGAATAATTAGTCTTGTCTCTTCTGCATGGGGAATAAATTCATCGGGAGAAATAACTCCTAAAGTTTTGTGATTCCATCTTAAAAGAGCTTCTGCTCCAATGATTTTATTTGTTTTAATATCAATTTGTGGTTGATAATGAACTTCAAATTCATTGTTTTTAATAGCATCACTTATCTCTTGTTTCATTACTATTTTTTCAAATATTTCACTTGTCATCTCATCTTTGTAGAATTGATATTGATTTCTTCCAGCATTTTTTGCACTATACATAGCAGTATCTGCATGTTTAATTAAATCCTCACCATTTAATCCATTATTTGGAAAAATAGAGATTCCCATACTAATTGTGGTGTCAAATAAATACTCTTCTAGTTTTATAGGTTCAATGAAATCATTTAGTATTTTTTTCGCAATTTTTTCAATATTCTTTTTCTCAAGAATATCTTCAATAACAATGATAAATTCATCTCCACCAATTCTTGATATTGTGTCATTTTTTCTAACATTTTTTTGTAATCTTTGAGCTACAAGATTAATTATTTTATCACCAATTGAGTGACCATAAGAGTCATTTATTATTTTGAAATTATCAATATCGATAAAAAATATTGCTAATCTTTGAGATAAATCATTACATTTTTCTATAGATTTATTTAGTCGGGCATTTAACAATAATCTATTTGGCAGATTTGTAAGTGGGTCGTGGTGGGCTAAATAATCTATTTTTGCAGTAGAATTTTTTATTTTTGTAATATCTGAAAACAAAGCTACATAGTTTAATACTTTTCCATTTGAATCTTTTGCAACACTTAAATTTAACCATTCAGGATATATTTCTCCACTTTTTTTACGATTCCAAATTTCACCTTTCCATGAACCGTTTTTTTCTAATTCATGCCATAAATTTGAATAAAACTCTTTGTCGTGTTTCCCAGATTTTAGAATTCTTGGATTTTGATATATAATTTCATCAAAAGTGTAACCAGTAATATTTGTAAATGCACTATTTACTGAGATGATTTTTCCTGATTCATCTGTTATTATAATTCCTTCAGTAGTATTTTCAAATACAATATCGGATAGCTTTAATTTTTTTTCTATTATCTCTTCTTGTGTAATATCTTTAAAAATACAGTGAGTTCTAATTTCACCATTTATATTAGAAATATTTCCTGTAAAACTAGCTAGGAAAACTTCATTATTTTTCTTTTTGATTCTAATATGTTCATTTTCAACATGTTTTTCTTGTAAAAATATTTTAAATATCTCTTTTAATCTTTCAAAAGTTTCATCTGAAAAATGAAAGAATTTTTTACCAATTACTTCATCTTTTTCATAACCTGTAATTTCAAGCCATTTTTTATTAACATTACACACAACACCTCTATCATTTAAAGATTGATAAGGGTAGGGAGCTTCATCATATAAAAATTTAAATTTATTCTCTATCTCTTTATTCTTATTTACTATTTCTGTGATATTTGTAAATAGAAGTTTGATTATTGAGTTTTCTAACAAAACTGTATTTAAAACAGTTAATTGAAATTGATTATCTTTTATTTCAAATATTTCATTGTCATTAAAAGTATTTGTTTTTATTTTTTGATAAATATCTTCCCATTTTGAAGGTGGAATTATAGTTGTAATATTTTTGTCAATTTCTATGTCAAATAAATCAGAAGCTTTTTTATTAAACCAATAGATGATTTGTTCATCATCGTTGTCAAAAAGTTCGATTACAGCTTCATTTAAAGAGTTAAAAGTATTTTTTACATCTTTTAGTTTTGATTCCAAAAATAGATTGTAATTTCCTTTTATATTATTTAAAATATCTTTTGAGGTAATTACAAAGTACTCTTTTTCTTTTTTATTAAAGATAATTGCTCTTCTAATTTCATTCTCTTTCATTTTGTTTACAACGTCAAATAAAAGCTCTTCTTCATCAAAACAGATAAGATTTTTGTTCATAAAATCTTGAATATTTAGGTTTGCCTCAATATGTTTTTGAGCAAGATTTATAACATCACTCTCTGTTAAAATTCCAATAGGTTCATTTTTATCAAAAATCAAAACTGAACCAATATTTTTTTTAGTCATTAAATCTATAACATTTTGAATATTTACTTCTTTTTGAACATGAATTGCTTTTGAACTGTTTTTTATTAATTCTTTTGCTTTTATATTTGTTTTAAATAAATCCTGCTCAAATTGGAAAATTATTTTTTCTTGAATAATACAACCTACATAGTTGTCCTCTTTATCTAAAACTAAAACTCTTCTAACATTATGATTTAACATTAATCCCAAAACATAATCAATTTTTCTACTTTGCTTACTTGTAATTAATCTCTTATTCGCAAAATCAAAAGCTTTTAAATTTAAATTTTCATGTTTTGCATATAAAAATAGAATATCTCTTTCTGTAATAATTCCTACAGGTTTTTTCGCTTTTAGTAAAACAGTATGTTTTGTTCTGTTTTTTATCATAAAATCTAAAACTTCTTGTAATGTAACATCACAATTTATTGAGTCTTCTATTTGTGAAATTAACTTAATTAAGGCCATTTTTATCCTATTTGTAAAGAGTTTTTAAGGTGTAATATTATCCAACTTTAGCCCAATTTAAAGTAAACGAACAAAATTCTGGTATAAAAATTTACATAACTTTAGATATAATCCCAAACTATGAAAAAGAACAATATAATATTAATAGGTTTTATGGGTGTTGGTAAGGGTACAGTTGCACGTGCTTTGGTTAAAAAATCAAATATGTTTGCAATTGATACTGATGATTTAATAGAAAGTATGGAAAACAGAAGAATCAAAAAGATTTTTGAAGTTGAGGGTGAACCATATTTTAGAGCCTTAGAAAAAAAGACTGCTTTATGGTTGGAAAAAAGTGTAAATAATACAATTATTTCAACTGGTGGTGGATTTTATAAGCAAGAAAATATAAACAAAATAGGAAAGGTTGTTTATCTAAAATCATCATTTCAAGGTATCTTAGACCGAATTAACGCTGCCCCAAATGCTGTAAATAAATTGAAAAAAAGACCACTTTTACAAAATATGGAAGAGGCAATGAAACTTTATAATTTAAGAGCAAAAGAGTATGAAAAAGTTGCAAAAATTATAGTTGATGTTGAAAATAAAGATATAAAAGATATTGTAAAAGAGATTTTAGGACAAATATAATGAAAATAATTAATACAAAAGATGTAAATTTTAAATCAGAATTTGATGGAATTTTAGCTCGAGCTAAAAGTGACATCAAAGGTGTTTCAACAATTGTTATGAATATTATTGATGAAATTGTTCAAGAGGGAAACACAGCTTTAAAAAGACATATTGAAAAATTTGATAAATGGGAAGTTAAATCAGATGAAGATTTAATGATAAATCCAGATGATATGAAAAAAGCTTATGACAATATTGATGAAAAACTAAGAGATGCTTTACATATAGCCTATAATAGAATCAAAACATATCATGAAAAACAACTTCCAAAATCATGGATAGATTTTGAATCAAATGGAACAATCCTAGGTCAAAAAGTAACTCCTGTTGATAGAGCTGGTCTTTATATTCCAGGTGGAAAAGCTGCATATCCTAGCTCACTTTTAATGAACGCAATTCCTGCAATCGTGGCTGGTGTTAAAGAGATAGTTGTATGTACTCCAACACCTGAAAATGAAGTAAATGAACTTTTACTTGCTGCTTGTCACTTATGTGGAATTAAAAAAGCTTATAAAGTTGGAGGTGCATCTGCAATCGCTGCAATGGCTTATGGAACTCAAACTATTCCAAAAGTTGATGTTATTACAGGGCCTGGAAATATCTTTGTTGCAACTGCTAAAAAATTAGTTTTTGGAGAAGTAAATATTGATATGATTGCAGGGCCAAGTGAGATTGGAATACTTGCAGATGAAACAGCAAAACCTCACTATTTAGCTATAGATTTATTATCTCAAGCTGAACATGATGAAATGGCAAGTTCAATTATGATTACGACTTGTGATGAGGTTGCTCAACTTACAAGTAATGAAGTTGAAGAATATTTAAAAAATCTAAGTAGAGAAACGATTGCAAGAAAATCAATTGAAGAAAGAGGCGCAATTATTGTTGCCTCTTCAATGGAAGAAGCACTTGAATTAATGAATGAAATAGCTCCTGAACACTTAGAGGTTATGACAAAAAATCCATTTGAATTATTACCATTTATTAAACACGCAGGTGCAATTTTCCTAGGTGAAAATACTCCTGAACCAATTGGTGATTATATGGCAGGTCCAAATCATACACTTCCAACTGGAAGTACAGCTAAATTTTATAGCCCTTTAAATGTAGAAAATTTTATGAAAAAAAGCTCAATTATTAATTTTTCAAAAAATGCAATAAATGAATTGGGTGAAGCGTGTGCTTTATTAGCAGATACAGAAGGATTAACAGCTCACGCAAAAGCTGTTAGAGTTAGATTAGAAAAATAGATATGAATAGGCTTTATTCTTAAAGCCCTTTAGGTTTTTGCTACTTTTTAAGGATTTTTTACAAATCCTGTTAAAAAAGTAGAAATTAAATGAAATAGGTTCCCTTTTAAAGAGGAACGATTTAAAAGGAGATAAATATGTCAATGTTTGGTGATTGGTTTAGTGAAGATGAAGATGATATTTTTATGGGAAGCCCAAAATCTAAATTTTTTGATGTTTCAAGACAAGCTTCAAAAGAAATAGTTGAAGAAGAGACTGATAAAATAATTGAAAAACTAGCTGTTTTAGAGATGATAATTAGTGAAAATAAAGATGAAAACTTTGATATAAATGAATTTATCAAAGAGTATACTTTAGAAAACTATGAAAAAGTAAAAGCTATGAAAAAAGGTCTTTATGTTGAATTCACAGGTGAGATAATCTGTAGATTAGATTCGTAAGGTTATAAAGTGGAAGAGTTACAACAAGTAAAAGAACAAATAAAAAAATTTGTAGAAGTTTGTAATCATAAAAAAAGTTTAGAACTTTTAGATAAGTTAGCAACTGGAAAAATGTTACGTTCAAAACTTATTTTGAAAATTGCTGGAATAAATGAAGAGAGTATTAAACTTTGTGCAGTTGTTGAGATGATTCATGCAGCTTCACTTTTACATGATGATGTAATTGATGATGCTGATACAAGAAGAGGACAACCATCTGTTAATGCACTTTATGATAATAAAACTTCTATTATGTTTGGAGATATTTTATACTCACGTGCATTTACAGAACTTTCTCAAATGGATAAAAAAGTAGCTTTTACTATTTCAAATGCTGTAACACTTCTTAGTATTGGTGAAATGATAGATGTTGATTTAACAAATAATTTTAATAAATCTTATGATTTATATCTTGATATGATTTATAAAAAAACAGCTTCTTTAATAGAAGCATCTGCAAAAGCTGCTGCAATCTTAGCAGGGCTTGATGAAAATAAATATGCCTTATATGGTAAAAATCTTGGACTTGCTTTTCAAATGATAGATGATATTTTAGATATTACTCAAGACTCAGCAACTCTTGGAAAACCAGCAATGCACGATTATGTTGAGGGAAAAGTTACAATTCCATATTTATTACTTCATGAAAGAATTGAAGATAAAATAAAATTAGAGTCTTTATATAAAAAAGAGTTAACGCAAGATGAGAGTTCTTGGATAAAAGAGCAAATGAGTATTACAAATGCTTTAAATGATTCAATTTTACAAGCAAAAGCTATTGGAAATGAGGCTATAAATGCCGTAATTGATGAAAAAGATAGCCAAACTCTAGTAATGATTATGAAAGCTATGATAGAAAGAGAGTTTTAGATGAGTTATTTAGTAATTAGTTTTTCTCACAAAAATATTGATATTAAAATGAGAGAAAAACTAGCTTTTAACGGCGAAGAAGATAAAGAGAGATATTTAAAACAAATATTAGAAAATGAGCATACAAAAGAAGCTGTAGTTTTATCAACTTGTAATAGAGTTGAGATAGTTACAAGATCTTCAAATATAAATAATAGTGCAAAAAATATCATAGAAAAACTATCTGCATATTCTGGTTTAGATTTTGATACATTATATGAAAGAGCTGATATTTACGATAATGATGGAGCAGTTCATCATCTTTTCTCAGTTGCATCTGCTTTAGATTCTTTAGTAATTGGTGAAACTCAAATTGTTGGACAATTAAAAGATGCTTTTAGATTTTCTCAAGCAAAAGGACATTGTTCTACAAATATAACAAGAGTTATGCATTATGCTTTTAAATGTGCAGCAAATGTAAGAACCGCTACAAGTTTAGGAACAGGTTCTGTTTCAGTGGCTTCAACTGCTGTTGCAAAAGCTAAAGATATTATTGGAAATACAAAAGGTGTAAAAGCACTTGTTATCGGTGCTGGTGAAATGAGTGAACTAACAATCAAACACTTACTTTCGTCTGGTTTTGATGTTGTATTAACAAGCCGAGATTTAAAAAAAGCTCAAATTTTAGCAGATACTTTTGAAACAAAAATAGAAGTAGAACCTTATAGTGAATTGTCAAATTTACTCTCACAAATTCCAGTTATGATAACAGCAACTTCTGCTCCATATCCAATTATTACAAAAGAGAATGCTCCTAGTTCTTCAATTAATAGATATTGGTTTGATATTGCAGTTCCAAGGGATATTGATGAAAATATCTCATTGAGTGGATTAGAAGTTTTCACAGTTGATGATTTACAAGATATTGTAAATGAAAATATGAGTTTACGAGCTGAACAAGCAAAAACAGCTTATGGAATAGTAAGTCGTATGTCTATGGAATTTTTTGAGTGGTTAAAATCTTTAGAGATTGAACCAGTGGTAAAAAACCTTTATTTAAAAGGTGAAACAATCATCGATAAAAAAGTTAAAAATGCCATAAAAAAAGGTTATATCAGAGCTGATGAAGAAGAGAATATTAGAAAACTTTGTCAAACAGTAATTACAGAATATTTACACAATCCATCAAGACAATTAAAAGATATTTCAAAAAATATGGAGTGTGATGTTGTTGTTTCAACTGTTCAAAATATGTTTGGATTAAGTAATGATTCAAATGTGTCAAATAAATACAAATGTGATCATATTACAAAAAATTAAAATAGGAAAATAATCAATGAAATTTAGCAGAATGTTTATCCCAACTACAAAAGAGACTCCAAATGATGCCTCTTTACCATCTCATCAATTTTTAATTAGAGGTGGATTTATAAATCAAGTTGGTGCTGGAATCTATAACTTTATGCCACTAGGAAAAATTGTTCTTGATAAAATTAGAGCAGTTGTAAAAGATGAAATGGATAAAGCAGGAGCAAATGAAGTTCAATTAGGTTTTGTAACACCTACTTCTTTATGGGAAGAATCAGGACGTGCAAATACTATGGGTTCAGAGATGCTAAAATTCAAAGATAGAAAAAACACAAGTTTTGTTTTATCTCCTACAAATGAAGAAGCAATTGTTGATTTAGTTAGAAATAGAATTACTTCATATAAAGATTTACCAGTTAATCTTTATCAAATAAATACAAAATTTAGAGATGAAGCAAGACCTAGATTTGGTCTTATGAGAGGAAGAGAGTTCCTAATGAAAGATGGATACTCTTTTCACTCATCAACTGAAGATTTAGTTAGAGAATTTAATCTAATGGAAGCAACATATAAAAAAGTTTATACAAGACTTGGACTTGATTTTAGAGTTGTAGCTGCAGATTCAGGAGCAATTGGTGGAAGTGGTTCTAAAGAGTTCCATGTTTTAGCAAATTCTGGTGAAGATACTATTGTTGTTTGTCCTGATTGTGAATATGGTGCGAATATTGAAGCAGCTGTTAGAAAACCAAAACATGTTACAGCTTGGTTTGAAAATACTAACACTCCTGTTTCTATGGAAAGAGTTTTAACTCAAGATTTAAAAACTATTGAAGATGTAGCAAATTTTTTGAGTATTTCAAAAGCTCAAACAATTAAAGCAGTTATCAAAAAAGCCATTTTTGAAAATAAAATACAAATAGTAATCTTTTTTATAAGAGGAAACGATGAACTTGAAGAGACAAAAGCTTGTAATGCTATAAATGCTTTAGAATTAATTGATGCAAGTGAAGAGGATATAATTGATGCTGGATTAATTGCTGGTTATTGTGGACCTTTCCATTTACCATCAAATATTGATTTTGTAATAGATTTAGAAATTAAAGGTGAAGTAGGATTAGCTTGTGGAGCTAATGAAGAACATTATCATTTAATAAATACAGATTTATCAACATTAGAAAATGCCAAATATTATGATTTAGTAGCAGTTCAAGAAGGTGATAGTTGTGCTTGTTGTGGTGGAAAACTTCAATACACAAAAGGAATTGAAGCTGGACATATTTTCCAACTTGGAACAAAATATTCAGAGGCTATGAATGCAAACTTCTTAGATGAAAATGGAAAAGCAAAACCATTTATTATGGGATGTTATGGAATTGGAGTTTCAAGATTAGTGGCAGCTGTAATTGAGCAAAATCATGATGAAAAAGGTTGTATCTGGACAAAAGAGACTGCACCTTTTATGGTTGATATTATTGTTTCAAACTCTAAAAAAGAAGAAGAAGCACAAGCTGGTGAAGAAATCTATGAGAAACTAAAAAGAGCAGGAATAGATACTATTTTAGATGATAGAGTAAATGCAAGATTTGGTTTTAAAATGGGCGATTTTGAATTAATTGGTTTCCCTTATGCTGTAGTAATTGGTAAAAAATTACCAGAAGGATTCGTTGAAATCGTAGATAGAAAAACATTAGAAAAAATAGATGTTAAAATTGAAGATGTACTTTCTAAAATAGTTGAATTAATTAAATAATAGGAGTAGATTTTGGAAAAAGAGTTAGAAAAAAATATTGAAGTGATGACAAAAGATATAACTTCATATATTCCAGACAATATTGTAGAAATAGTAAGTGGTTATGCATTTTCATTAGTAATGGCAATATTAATTTTTGTTATTGGAAAATGGGCAGTTAATAAAATTGTTGATATTTTAGGAACGGTTTTACGAAAAGTAAAAGGTATGGATGAAACTCTAATTAGATTTTTAGAAAATATCGTTTATTACGCTTTAATGATAATTGTTCTTTTAACAGCTTTAGGAAAATTAGGAGTTGAAACAACTTCATTTTTAGCGATTCTTGGAGCTGCTGGTTTAGCTATTGGTTTAGCGTTAAAAGACTCTTTAGGAAATTTTGCTTCTGGTGTTATGATAATTTTATTTAAACCTTTTAAAGTTGGTGATACAGTAACAGCAGGTGGAGTTACAGGAACAGTAAAAGAAGTTGGTATTTTTAGTTCAATATTTGTAACTGCTGATAATCAAAAAATTATTGTACCAAATGGCTCGATTACAACGGCTTCAATCACAAATGTAAATGCTTATGAAACTAGAAGAATTGATTTGATTATTGGTATTGGTTATAAAGATGATATTAAAAAAGCAAAAGAAGTATTAACAAATGTTGCAACTTCTAATGAAAAAGTTTTAGTTGATAAAGGAATTTCAGTTGTAGTTTCAGAACTTGCAGAATCATCTGTGAATTTTACGATAAATGTTTGGGTTAAAACATCTGATTATTCAGAAGTTAAATTTTATTTATTAGAAAATATCAAACTGTCATTTGATAATGAAGGAATTTCTATTCCTTATCCTCAACAAGATGTACACCACTATAACAAGATTTAATTTACCCTTTGTTTTAGAAGAGATTCTAAAAGACCTACAAAAAATTGGAGCAACTCCAATTATTGTAGGTGGAAGTGTACGAGACTTTTTTTTAAATATTCCAGTTAAAGATTATGATGTTGAAATCTTTGGAATAGACTCTTTAGAAATAATACAAAACTGCTTAGAAAAATATGGCTCTGTTAAATTAGTTGGAAAATCATTTGGAGTTTTAACTCTAAGAGTTGATGAGTACGATTTTGATTTTGCACTTCCAAGAACTGAAAAAAAGATTGGAAACTCACACCAAGACTTTGAAATAATAACAAATGCCAAATTAAGCTTCAAAGAAGCAGCTATTAGAAGAGATTTTACAATTAACTCTATAGGTTATGATTTTCTTAAACAAGAGTTTTTAGACCCCTTTGATGGCATAAATGATTTAAAAAATAAAATCATAAAACATATAGATGATAATACTTTTATTGAAGATTCTTTGAGAGTTTATAGAGCAGTTCAATTTGCTTCTAGATTTGATTTCCAAATTGAAGAGAATACAAAAGAGCTTTGTAAACAAATTGTTTTAAATGATGAGTTAAAGTATCTTCCAAAAGAGAGAATTTATGAAGAGTTTAAAAAACTTTTTCTAAAATCTTCAAAACCCTCAATTGCTTTTGAACTTCTTCGTGAACTTGGAGTTTTAAAATATTTCCAAGAGTTAGAAGTTTTAATAGATTGTATTCAAGAGCCAGAGTATCATCCTGAGGGTGATGTTTGGATTCATACAATGATGAGTCTTGATGAAATGGCTAGGATTTTAAAAGAAGAAAATATAGAAGATGAATATAGAAAGTTATATCTATTTTATGGAATTCTTTGCCATGATTTTGGAAAACCCTTTTGTACTCAAGAGATAAATGGAAAAATAACTTCCCATAAACATGAATCTTTAGGAATAGAACCAACAATCTCTTTTTTATCAAAACTTACTAATGAAAAAAAGTTTATAGAGATAGTTTGTTCATTAGTAAAAAATCACTTAACACCCTTTCAACTCTATTTGGCAGAATCTTCATTAAAAGCAATAAAAAGATTATCTTTAAAAGTAAACATAGAAGATTTATGTTTAGTTTGTTTGGCTGATTGTTTAGGTAGAACCATTTTAGATAAAGAGAAATGTCCAAAGGCAACTTCTTGGCTTTTAGAAAAAGCAAAAGAGTTAGAAATACATAATGAACCTATAAAACAATTAGTTTTAGGAAGAGATTTAATAGAACTTGGATTTAAACCCTCAAAAGAGTTTAAAGAGATTTTAGATTTTGCTTTTGATTTACAACTTGATGAAAATATGAGAAAAGATGAGATAATAAAAAAAATTATTGAGAAGTATTAAAATAACAATTTTAAGGCGCTTTTAAAATAAATATTATAGAATATGCTTAAATTCAAAAGGAGAAAATATGAAAAAAATTATTGGTTTAATTGCTGCTATTGGTTTAACAACATCAATTTATGCAAACGAAAATACAGGTTGTGGATTAGGTTCAATCATAATTAAGAATCAAAATTCTGTTGCTTTACAAGTATTAGCAGCAACAACAAATGGAACTTCAGGAAATCAAACTTTTGGTATTACAAGTGGAACATCAAACTGTTCTAAACCACATAATTATGTGTCAAATGACAAATTAAATAAATTTGTTTCTGAAAATATGGATGAATTAGCATTAGATATTTCTGCTGGTCATGGTGAAACACTTTCAACAGTTGCAAAACTTATGAATGTTGAAAACAATGCAGAATTTTCAGCTAAATTACAAGCTAATTTTTCAAACATTTACGCAAATCAAAATGTAACTTCAGCTACCGTTATTGATTCAATTGCTAAATATATGTAATTCTTTTAATAGGGGAGTTAAGTATTTATTACTTACTCTTCTATTTTCAACTTTTAGTTACTCTTCTCAAAATATAAACTCTTTTATTGAACAAACAAAACTTTATGAAAATCCTTATTGGTCAAAACTTTTACATTATAGAAATGGTGAAAGTGAAATAGATTCAGATAATTTTTTTATATCAAAAGATGGAAAAAGTGATTTAAAAAAAGAATTATTTGAAACTATAAACTCTTTAGAAAATGGAAAAAATGACGTAATATGCAGATTTCCACTAAGAGTACAATGGTTAACACAGAATATTCCAAATTTAGAAAAACAAATTGTTTCTTACTCTTGTCCAAAACTAGAAGAATTTTTAAAAGTAGTTGATGCAAAATATGTAACGATGGTTTTTCCAACAGCTCACATAAATTCACCAGCTTCAATGTATGGACATACTTTTTTAAGAGTTTCTTCTGATGAAGATACTCCACTTATTTCAAATGCAGTAAATTTTGCAGCAAAAACAGATGATACTAATGGATTGATTTTTGCCTATAAAGGTTTGTTTGGTGAATATGAAGGAAGATATTCTATTTTGCCATATTATGAAAAAATCAAAGAGTACAATAATTTAGAACAAAGAGACATTTGGGAGTATGATTTAGATTTAAACCAAGAAGAGATAAATAGATTAGTTTTACACAGCTATGAATTAAAAGATTCATATTCTGATTATTTCTTTTTTAAAGAGAATTGTTCTTATAATATTTTATGGTTATTGGAAGTTGCAAGGGATGATTTAGATTTGGTTAGTCATTTCACATTTAAAACAGTTCCTTTGGATTCTATTAAAATTTTAAAGGAATATAATTTAATAAAATCTTCAAAATATCGTTATTCAAGTATGAAAAAAATGAAAAATATTTTAGAAGAAAAAATTGAAAACAAAGAGTACTTAGAATCTTTTGTTAATGAAAATGAACCTTTAAATGAGACTTTGAGTGAAGAGGATAAAATCTCATATTTGGATTTTAAAATCTCTTATTTACAATATGAAAGAGCAAACAATAAGTATGAAAAAGATGAATATTTAAAAAAATACTTACAACTATTAAAAGAGAGAAGTTCATATAAGAGTGCTTCAAATTATGATATAAAAACTCCTTTTAATCCACTGTATTCCCATGATTCTGCAAGAGCTTCACTTTTTTATAATTTAAATGATAGTTTTGAATTTGGTATAAAGCCAGTTTACAATGATATTTACGATATTAGTGATGGATATTTACAAGGGGCATATATAGATTTTTTTGATTTAAATCTAAAAAAAGAAAAAGATGAAAATATAAAATTAGATAGATTTACTTTACTAAAAATAAAATCCTTAGCTTCTAGAGATATGTTTTTTAAACCCTTATCTTGGGGAATTGATTTAGGATATGAACATTTTAAAGATCAAAGCGATTATCTAAAAATCAAACCAGAAACAGGACTAACTTTTGGAACAGATAAAGATTTTATTTATATGATGATTGGCTCAAATGTTTATTATAAAGATAGTGACCAATTATACTCTGCTGGTTCATCTTTGGGAATTGTTACAAATAGATTTGATAATCTGAAAATAGGAGCTTCTTACTCTTATGATAGATACAATAAAGGTCTTGAAAACAATCAATTAGAAGTATTTACAACTTATAAATTAGAACAAAATAGTGCGTTAAACATAAGATATTTAAATGATGATTTATATGAAAAAGACCAAGATAGAATAAAAATAGGAATTTCTTACTATTTTTAGAAGATTAAAGAGAAATTTCTTTAATCTTTTTAGGGTCTATAAATTCTATTTTGACTTCCATTTACTACATGGAAAATATTTATATCATATTTTCTAGAGTAATATTTTAGTAATAAATGTTGTAAAGTTGGTTCAATTGATGGTATAAACCAAGCATTATTTGAAATAACAATCATATATTTTGTATCAGCTAAATTTTCAAATATTTTATCTGTTGTCGCTTCATAACAAATTGCATTTCTAAATTTTTCACCTTTGATTGTAAAATCAGTTGGCGCAGTTGCTTTTGAATAATCTTGCGCCCCATTGTAAAAAATCTTATTTATGAAATCAACAAGAAACTTAGGAAAAGGAATCTCTTCACCAAAAGGCACAAGAACAACTTTTTTAGCAATTTCAATTTCACCTTTACTAAAATGATAAGAAGCATTATAAATTTGATTATCTTCAACATATAAAGCCCCTGTGATAATATCAATTTTATTTGATAACTCTTTTAATCTTTCAAGTAGTACACCATTTCTATTTAAAACAGTTGTAAAAGCAGTTTCAGGTAAAACTACTAAATCTTTTTGTAAATTTATGCCTTTATTTATCTCTTCAAAGTTTTGTTCATCAAGGGTTGATTTATATTTTTTATCCCATCTTAAATTCTGATTTACATCCATTTGTGGCATATAAATTTTTGCATTAGGGTTTTGAACATATAAACCTTTTGGAAAACTAAGTGTAAATAAAAGTGGAATTAGTGCTAATATTTTAAATCTTTTGAGTTTTATCATAAAATAAAAAGATACTAATACAAGAAAAAAATCTACTTTTCCAATGCCAATATATGAATCAATAAATAATAGTTCAAATTTCATCCAGTTAAAACCAAAAGGCGCAAAAAAGGTAAAAGCAAAAATTGCTAATATTCTAAAAGTTAATCTATCAAAAAAAGCAAAAAGATAAAAAATTATTGCATAAACAATACCTATAAAGATTAAAATAACAGGTGTTAAATAAACTAAATCATAATATTGTAAACTAACTGCCATCCAATTACACCATAATACACCTGTTAAAAATCCACTAACAAGTAGTGCTTTTTTAGGAATTATTAGTAAAAAATATAAAGCAAAAAGAGCTAATATAGTATTTAAAATTTTGATTTCTATATTAAAATAGCTTAAATATATGAAAGAACTTAATAAAATAGAACTGATGAAGCCTTTTATTATGAAGTTTTTGTTAGAATAATCGCGTTTTAGTAAAAACATAATAAACTACTTTTTAAAAGGAAATTTGATGAATACGGATTTAATAAGCTCATTGCTACCTCTAGTTGCATTGTTTGCAATTTTTTACTTTTTGATTATCAGACCACAACAAAAACAAGCGAAAGCTCATAAAGAAATGGTTGCTAATTTGAAAAAAGGTGACAAAATTGTAACAAATGGAGGCTTAATAGTAGAGGTTGCCAAAGTAGAAGATACATATTTTTTAGTAAAAAACAGTGACAATACTGAAATGAAACTAATCAAAGAGTTTGTAGCAAAACTTTTAGAGGAATAATATCCTTCTTAAAATTTAAGATATGTAGGAATTACATATCTTATAACTTCAAATTACTAACCTAATTCAAGGAAAAAGAATTGAAAATCTTTAATTATAGACTTATAATATTTGTATTAAGTATTATTTTTGGTGTTGTTTTTTCAATCCCATCTTTATTACAAACTGATACAGGAAAAAAAATAGCTTTAGGACTTGATTTACAAGGTGGATTACATATGCTTTTAGGTGTTAACACACAAGAAGCTGTAACATCAAAAATTAAAACTATCGCAACTACAGTAAAATATTTTTCGGATGATGAAGAATTATTAATAGATGGACTTTCAATTGAAAGTGATGCTGTTGTATTTACAGTATTAGATAAAGATGAAATGCCAAAAATTGATGAAATGTTAAATCAAATAAAAGGTTTAGCTATTTCAAAAGATGATTTAAAATATACTTTAAAATTAACTGCTGAAGATATAGCTAAAACAAAAGATTTAGCAGTTGTTCAAGCGGTTGAAACTATTAGAAATAGACTAGATCAATTTGGTTTATCAGAACCTTCTGTTTTAAGACAAGGTGATACTGATATTGTTGTTGAACTTCCTGGAATTAAAACAGCAGAAGATGAAAAAGCTGCACGTGAGCTTATTTCTAAACCTGCTAATCTTGAATTAATGGCCGTTGATGAAGAAAGAGCTGATCAAGTATACACAATGACATCTTCTTCTGCTGCTTCTTATGGGAATATAATTTTAGAAGATACAAATAATCCAAACATAAAATATCTAGTAAAAGAGATTCCTATTTTAACAGGAAGTCAAGTAATTGATGCCCAAGTTGCCTTTGATCAATCAAATCAAGCAATTATTAACTTTACTCTAAATTCTACAGGTGCAAGAATCTTTGGTGATTTTACAGCAAAAAGTGTTGGTAAAAGATTAGCTGTTGTTTTAGATGGGAAAGTTTATTCTGCACCAAATATTAGAGAGAGAATTGGTGGTGGAAGTGGACAAATTTCAGGTGGATTTACTGTTCAAGAAGCTGGAAATGTTGCTATTGCTTTAAGAAGTGGAGCTTTACCTGCAACTGTTACTATGCTTGAAAAAAGAAGCGTTGGTCCATCTTTAGGAGCGGATTCAATTAAAGCTTCAAGTTTAGCTTTAGTTTCTGGATTTGCTTTAGTATTTGTATTTATGATTATTTATTATAGACGTGCAGGTATAGTTGCAAATATTGCACTTATTGCAAATGTATTTATTATCATTGCAGTTATGTCTTTATTTGGAGCAACTTTGACACTTCCTGGTATGGCTGGAATTGTACTTACTATTGGTATGGCAGTTGATTCAAATGTTATTATTACTGAAAGAATTAGAGAAGTATTAAATGAAGGTGCATCTGTCGCAAAAGCCCTTGAAGATGGTTATTCAAATGCTATGAGAGCTATTGTAGATTCAAATATTACAACTTTACTTGCGGCTATGATTTTATATGCTTATGGTACAGGACCAATTAAAGGGTTTGCAATTACTATTTCTATTGGTATTTTAACTTCAATGTTAACGGCAATTTTAGGAACACATGGGATGTATGAAGCACTTTTACCTAAAATAACAAAAGATAAAAATCTAAGAAAATGGTTTGGAGTTAAATAATGGAAATTTTTAAAACAGAAAAAATTTATAATTTAATGGCTAAAAGAGCAGCATTCTTAGGATTATCTTCTATTTTTGTTATTGCATCAATTATTTTACTTTTAACAAAAGGTTTAAACTTTGGTATTGATTTTGCTGGTGGAACTATTATTCAAGTAAAATATGAACAGGCAGCACCAATAAATCAACTAAGAGATATTTTAAAAGAGACAAAATACTCAAATGCTGTAATTAGTGAATTTGGGTCTCCAAATGAAGTTGTTATTAGAATTACAGGAAGTAGTTCTGATTTATCAAATGATATTGGTGATGAAATGAAAATCACTCTTGCCCCAACTGGAAAGTTTGAGATTAGAAGAGTAGATATGGTTGGACCAAAAGTTGGTGGTGAGTTAAGAGAAAAAGGTTTAATGGCTTTAGTTTTATCTTTAATTGCAATGCTGATTTATGTTTCATTTAGATTTGAGTGGAGATTTGCAGTAGCTTCAATTTTGGCTTTATTACATGATGCTACAATTGCTATGGGGGCTGTAAGTTTATTTAATGTTGAAGTTAATTTAGATATTTTAGCTGCAATTTTGACACTTCTTGGATATTCAATTAACGATACAATTATTGTATTTGATAGAATTAGAGAAAATTTACAAACAACAAAAGATAACCTTTTAGAGGATGTAATAAATAGTTCAGTTACCAAAACTTTATCAAGAACAACACTTACTTCATTAACAGTATTATTTGTTGTTGCAACATTATTACTTTTTGGTGGAGAGATTATTTATGGATTCTCATTTACTTTATTTGTTGGTGTTATTGTAGGAACATATTCATCAATTTTCGTAGCTTCAAGTTTCTTAGTTCAATTAAAATTCTCTATTGAAGATTTTAAAAATAAAGAGGCTGAAAAAATAAAAAGAGCAAAAGAAAAAGCTAGAAATAGAGCTATGTATGAGCAAGGTACAGTTTGATAAATAGGTAGTTTTTAATAAATTAAAATTTATGTTTTTATAAAGGAGAGAGTTTTTGACTCTTTCCTTTTTTTATTTGTGTAGTTTTAGTTTGATTTCTTGGATTTATTTGTTGTGATGCTTCTTACTTTTTGCCTGCAAGCAGGATTTCATCTTTTTAGTAAAGAAAAAGTAAGCAAAAAGAAAATCGTATCGAAAGTTGTATTTTGAGGGATTTATTTCAATCTTCGCTAAAATTGCAAAACTCGCTGTCGCTCAAACAGTTGCAATTTCTTAACGCTCATCAATCAATAAATCTAATCCCAAAAATACAAATCGATACAAATTCCTGCTCATTTAAATCATTAAAATTTTCAACAATTTTCTTCCTTTTTTAGCTATTTTGAATCCCTGCGAACGCTTTTCTTTTGCTAACTTTTCTTTACTAAAAAGAAAAGTAGAATCCTCAAAGAGTAAGAAAAGTAAACTGTTCTTACATAAAATTAAAGGTGTCAAATACAGTAAATAAATTTTATATAAGATAAAAATATAAGAAGAAAATAATAAAAAAGAGGCTTGATACAAGC
>JBBRXF010000034.1:0-20195 GCA_038248665.1 Campylobacterales bacterium
AGGTACACTAACCTCCCACTTACGAGAATCAAATATTACATAAAACAATTTTAAAACTATCTGAAAGGGTAAAAATGATTTTACTAAAATCCATTCCAAAGGTTGATAAGTTTATCACACACAAAGCTTTTGAAGGATTATCTACAACTTTAATTACTAAAACTTCAAAGGAAGTTATAGGAAAATTAAGAGAAGATATATTAAATAATAAGATTCAAAACATAGATGAAAACAAGCTAGTTTCTGATGTATTAAAAGAGTATGAAACAATCATAAAACCCTCTTTACAAACATTAATAAATGCAACAGGAATTATAATTCATACAAATCTAGGAAGAAGTTTAATAAACAAAAAAAGCCTAGAAAAAGCCATAGAAATAGCAACTTCTTATAACAATCTTGAATATGATTTAATTGAGGGCAAAAGAGGTGAAAGATACTCTCATATTGTAAAAACTCTTCAAAATTTAACAGGTTGTGAAGATGCAATTGTTGTAAATAACAATGCAAGTGCCGTTTTTTTGATTTTAAATACCTTTGCAAAAAATAAAGAAGTAATTGTTAGTCGTGGAGAGTTGGTTGAAATTGGAGGAAGTTTTCGAGTTCCAGAAGTTATGAACCAAAGTGGAGCAATACTTAAAGAAGTTGGAACTACAAATAAAACCCATTTAAGTGATTATGAAAACTCTATAAATGAAAACACTTCAATGCTTATGAAAGTTCATAAATCAAACTATTCAATTGAGGGATTCACAAGTGAAGTTGATTTTGAAGAGATTGTAAAAGTTGCAAAACAAAACAGTGTAATTGACTACTACGATATGGGAAGTGGACATATTATTGATTTACCTTTTAATCTATCTCAAAAAGAGCCATCTATTTTAGAGATTATGAAATATAATCCTTCACTTTTGAGTTTTTCAGGGGATAAACTTTTCGGAAGTGTACAAGCTGGAATCATTATTGGGAAAAAAGAGTTAATTGAAAAAATCAAAAGAAATCAGCTTTTACGAATGTTAAGAGTTGATAAAATAACTCTTAGTATTTTAGAAGACACTCTAAATTCATATTTAAAAAATGAGCTTAATGATATTCCAACATTAAAGATGCTTTTTACTTCTCTTGAAACTTTAGAACAAAGGGCAAATAATCTTTTAGAAAAGGTAAAAACTCTTTGTAAATGTGAAGTTATAAAAACCCAAACTTTAATTGGAGGAGGAACAACTCCAAATAAAAAGATTCCATCAATTGCCCTTTGTATTGAACATGACAAATATAAACCAAATCAACTAGAAAAACTTTTAAGAAAAAACAATCTAATAGCAAGAATAGAAAATGAAAAATTACTACTTGATTTTAGAACCATTCAAGAAGATGAAATAGAAAAAATAACTGATATTCTAAAAAAGGTATTTAACTAATGTCAAATATCATCATAGGAACAGCAGGTCATATTGACCATGGTAAAACAGCTTTAATCAAAGCTCTTAATGGCTTTGAGGGTGATAGTACAGATGAAGAGAAACAAAGAGGAATTACTATTGATTTATCTTTTTCAAATATGACAAAAGGTCAACAGAATATTGCTTTTATTGATGTTCCAGGACATGAAAAACTTGTAAAAAACATGATTGCAGGTGCTTTTGGATTTGATTATGTAATGCTTGTAGTTAGTGCTGCTGAGGGAATAAAACCTCAAACCGTTGAACATATAGAGATTATTAATCTTTTAGGATTAAAAGAGTTAATTGTAGTAATTACAAAAAAAGATTTAGTTAGTGAAGATGAACTAAATATAAAAAAAGAAGAGATTTTAGAGTTTTTAGATAATTTTGATTTTGAAATTAAATTTGTAAGTTGTGTATCAGTTTATGATGAAACTTCAATAGAAAGACTAAAAAATCAGCTTTTTACAATAAATAATTGTATAAAACAAGAAGAAAATTTCTTTAGATTTTATGTGGATAGAGTTTTTTCTCCAAAAGGAATTGGTACAGTTGTAACGGGAACTGTTTTAGGGAAAAAATGTGAATTAGATGAAAAACTATATATTTGCCAAAGCCAAAAAGAGACAAAAATAAAAAATATTCAAGTTCATAACCAAAATGCCCTTGAAGCAAATATCTCTTCTAGAGCTGCTTTAAATCTTCAAGGTGTAAATATTTCCCATATAAATAAAGGTGATTTAATTACAAAAAAAGGACATATTAGAGGATTTGATGGAATTGACATATCTTTTAAATGCCTAAAAAATAAGAAATTAAATCACAATCAAATATATACTTTATTTATTGGAGCAAAAAAAGTAGAAGTTAAAGTTTTACTTTTTGATTGTATAACAAACCTTGAAGATGGTTTTGCAACTCTAAAAGCAAGTGAGAATCTTTATACAATTTTTGGTGAAAAAGTAATATTAAGAAGTGGGAATGATACGATTAGTGGGGGAATTGTTTTAAATCCAATAATTGATCCCATGAAAAAAAATCAAAAACGAAATCTTTTAGAAGCATTAGATAAAAAAGATTTTGCAAGTGCTTATAAAGAGTTACTTGAAGCTCACAAAAAAGGTTTAGGAATCATCTCTTCAACTCAAAGATTTGCCCTTTCTCATAGTGAAGCAATAGAGTTTGCAAGAAATATGCAAGATGTTTTTGTAGATGAAAAAGAGTTAGTTATTTACCATCTTTCTACAAAAGAGTTTGTAAAAGATTTTATAAGAGGAATTTACACTAAAAATAGTTATGCCCTACTTTCAAATGCTTCAATTGCATTACGGTTAAAGTGGGCTAGTACTTTATTTATCCAAAGTGCTTTAGATGAACTAGAAGTTGAAAACTTTTTAATAAGAGATGTTTCCTTATATAAAAATGCGAATATTAAAGAGGATTTTGCAAAAGATTTAGAAGTTATTGTTTTAAATAGATTAAAACAAGAAGATATAACTCCAACTGCTCCTTATAATATTTATGATGATTTAGATATTGATAGAAAATTAGGTGATGATATTTTAAAATCATTAACTGCAAAAAAACAAGTAATAAGACTTCAACACAATCTATTTATTCATTTTGAAAGTTTAAATAAAATAGTAAAAACCATGAGAGAAATCATCAAAGAAGATGGATATATAAATCTTTCAAACTTCAAACAAAGATTTGATTTAAGTAGAAAATATCTGATTACTTATCTTGATTATCTAGATAATTATTCAGATATAAAAAAAGTTGAAGATAAAAGATTATTTAATCAATAATCTTTTATTTATACAATAAATTGATCTTATAAGTATTTTATGGATAATTTAGTCTGTAATGCTACAATTCCAAGATGATATTAACCAAAGAACAAGAAGAGATAATCAATAGCGATAAACTCTCATTTAAAATCAACGCAGTTGCTGGAAGTGGAAAAACAACAACACTTTTAGAGTATGCGAAAAAAAATTCTCATTTAAAGATTTTATATTTAGCGTATAACAAATCTTTACAAACTTCACTACAAGATAAATTAAAAGAGTACAACTTACCTTCTATGCATATAAGCACCATTCACTCCCTTGCATATAATAAAATTGAAGCGTATAACTACACTCTTGCTCATGATTTAAAAAATCAAATTATTGAAAATGTAATAACAAAACACGAACTCACAATTAATCAAAAAGCCTATTACCCTATTCCTGAATATGTAGCTTTGATAAAAGATTTAGTAAATTTTTATTGTAACTCTTCACTAATCGCCCTTGATTCAAAACTAATTGAGTCTTACAAAAAACAATCAGAACTAGGTGCAAAAATCCTTGAACTAATAAATAAAAATGAAACAAGGGTAATTGAGCATCTAAAAACAATTTTAAGTGCCATGAAAAACAAAATCATAGATGCAACCCACGATTTTTATTTAAAGATGTTTTATTTAAATAAAAAAGTATCAACAAATCTGCCTTATGATTTAATTTTGGTTGATGAAGCTCAGGATATTAGTGATGTAATGATTGGAATTGTTGAAAATCAAAGTTGTAGACGAATTTATGTTGGTGACTCATTTCAACAAATTTATACTTTTAGATTTGCAACCAATGCTTTAAATAAAATAGATTTACCCTCTTATGATTTAACACAAAGTTTTAGATTTGGAGATAATTTTGCCAAGGTTATACAAAATAATCTAAATAGTTTATATTCAATAAATTCCTCAAAACCTCTTAAAATTTCAGGAATAGAGGAAACCACTTTGATTGGAAAAAATCATATAGATTTTTCTAAACAGTTTTGCGTGATTGCCCGAAGTACTTTTGGTTTGATTCAACAATTGGTCTATTTTATCCACGATAAAAAGAAAGTCTATTTTGAAGGTGGTTATAACTCTTATTCTTTTATGAACCAAACTGTTTATTCAATTTTTTATCTAAAACAGAAAAAAAATGACAAAATCACAATAGATGAAATAAAAGATTTTGAAACAATAAGTGAGCTTGAACAGTTTGCAAAAGATACAAAAAATCAAGATTATCTAAATATTATTAAGTTTATCAATACTTATGGAGATAATATTTTTGAGATAAACAAAAAAATAAAAGAGTTTTTAGTAACAGACAAAAAAGATGCCGATATTATTTTTACAACTACCCACAAATCAAAGGGTTTGGAATATGAACAAGTAATAATGGCTGATGATTTCATCTCAAAAAAAGAGATAGTAAATACAAAAAACAAACTCTCATATCTAAGAGTAAATGAAGAGTTAAATATCTATTATGTAGCAGCAACAAGAGCCAAAAATGCCGTACAACTAGCTGATTTAAATCTAACTTACACATACAATGAAAATGATGAAACAACAACCCATGTAAAATCTAGATTTATAAGCAAACGAGCAGATAATAAAAAAAGCAAAGAACTACAAGAAGAGTGGCTGAAAAAAAATAGAGCCAAAAAGATAATATAAGCGAGGAATTCGCAAATATTTGATAATATATTACTATAAATAAACAAGGGAATTTAATGCAATATTTTGGAACAATTGAAACTAAATATGAAGAGATTTTTTTAACTGAAAGTTATATGTATTTTAATGCAGAAGATGAAGAGATAACAGTAAAAGAATTAAAAGAAAAAATAAAAACAGCAAAAGATAGAAAAAAAAATATAATCGGAACAGTATTTTTATATAGTCCAATGGTAACTCCAGTTGGATTTGATTCAAACAAATATTTACTTGAACAAGATTTTGAAGATTATGGAAAAATGATTGAATTAAAAGGTGAAGGATATATTACAGTTTTCAAACAAGCTATGAGAGAACATTGTGCAGGGAAAATTGTAGAGATTAGAAATTTATTTAATTTAATAGAAAAAAGTATTGATATTCCTGTTTTACTAGAAAAATTTAATAGTGATTTAGAGAGTTACAACTCATTTCAAACAACACAATTTGACAGGGATATTATGTATTTAGATGCTGCAAATTTAATTCCAAGTGGTAAATTTGTATTTTTCTGTTGGGGAGATAAAATCAAAGAAAAAGAGTTCCCATACATAAATGATTATGCAAGAACTCTTTATGATAATAGTGTAAAACTAGGTAAAAAAGTAGTTTTTGTTTATAAAAAAGAGAAAACACAACAAGGTGCAGTTGATTATTTACAATTTTCAAATCCGATGCAAAATTATAAATACAAAAATTCAATTATCAGTTCTATAAAAAAAGCTTTTGAAGAGTTTCCCCCGTCTGTAACTCCTTACGAATAAAAGGCAAATTATGTTAAGACCTGATTTTTTAAAAAATCTAAGAGTACTTTTTATTGAAGATGAAGAGCTTGCTAGAGAAAAACTAGCAAAACTTTTAAGCAAACTTTTTAAAGAGGTTATATTAGCTTCAAATGGCCTTGAAGGTTTAGAAAAATATGAAAAATCAAAAATAACAGGTGAAAAAATAGATTTAATCATTTCTGATATTAATATGCCAATGATGAGTGGCCTTGAAATGTTAGAAAAGATTAGAGAATTTGATTTTAATCTTCCTATTATTTTTACAACAGCTAGGGGTGAAGCTGAGAATTTGTTAAAAGCTATTGATTTAAATGTAAGCAATTATATTATGAAACCAATTGATACAACGATATTGATAAAAAAAATATCAGAAGTTTGTGAAAAAAGTTTTTTTGAAATTCAACTTCAAGATAAACAAAATGAGCTTCAAAAATATTTAGATGCCGTTGATAGTGTAGCTTTAATTTATAAAATGGATGAAAATGGAAACATCTCTTTTGCAAATAAAAGTCTATTAGAAGCTTCAAAATATACTCTTGAAGAGATAAAAAATCTAAATTTTAATGACCTAATCCATCCAGATGTTCCTAAACAATCAATTGAAGATACTTGGAAAATATTAAGAGGTGGGAAAATATGGAGTGGAAATACTAAATTTATAGGAAAAGAAAAAGAGAGTTTTTATCTAAAAAATACTGTTTTTAAATTGGAATCAACAAGCAATGCAGATGAATATATAACAATAGGTTTTTCAACAACTCAAGAAAATATCGAAAAAAGAGAGTTTCAGAAGAAAGTTATAAAAAATATTGAAGAGTTTCATAAAAAAGAGTATACATATAAAAAAGCAATTATAGAACTAAATGATAGGGTTAAACAACTAGAATCATATCTTCCAAGACTTCAAGAAGAGTTAGTTGAACAAAAAGAAAAAACTCAAAGTAGACAAAGACAACTTGATCATTATGAGATGCAAATGCATAATGTTGATGAAAAATATTATGGAACAATGACTGTAAAGGCTAAAGAAGCTGAAGAATATTCAAGAACACTTGCGATGATTAAACAAGAAAAAAATGTGCTTGCTGAAAAAAATAGAGAAGCTAATAACGAGATAATTGCAACTAAAAAAGAGTTGGCACTTCTTATGAAAACGAATGCTGAAAAAGTTAAAAAGATAAATGACTTAACTGACGTAATTAAATCACTTGAATCAAAAATCAAAGATTTAACTGAATAAAAGGCTTATATTAAAGCCTCTATCCATGAAACTACTTGATTTAAACTCTCTTTCTCTTTTCGTGAGATAAAAACAGAGGGTTTATTTTTTCTATTATTAGCCACATCACTTCTCATTAGTTCTAAATCCACATCCACATATGGTGCTAAATCTATTTTATTTACCACAAGTAAATCTGAAAATAGCAAGCCTGCTCCTTTTTTTCGAGGAATATCAGCACCTTGAGCTACATCAATAATATACATATAATAATCAATCAACTCATAAGAAAATGTAGCACTAAGATTATCTCCACCACTTTCTACAAAAACAATATCAGGGTTAAACTTTTCTTCAAGCTCAATTACAGCTCGTTGGTTCATAGAAATATCATCTCTGATTGCAGTATGTGGACAACCACCAGTTTCAACTCCTATGATTCTATTTTCATCTAAATCAAGGTGTTGTTTTAGGTAATTTGCATCTTCTGTTGTGTAAATATCATTTGTTACAATTCCTAAAGAGTATTTGTCTTTTAGAATATTTGTTAAGCTTTCAATCAAAGAAGTTTTTCCACTCCCAACTGGTCCTGCTATTCCTATTTTTAGTGCCATTTATTACTCCATTTTTAAAATATTATCGAATTATGTTGTAAACATCTTTGGTTCTAGATTTTTATGAGAAAAAATAATTTCCTCAAATAGTGGATTAAAATTTGTGATTTTATTTTCTATATTTTCAAATCCTAAATCTTCTAAAATCTCATCAAATTCAAAAAGCATTTGTTGAATTTCAGATGGTTTTATTCTTGATATTTTAAGGCTTGTTGCTGCAATATTTATTAGATTCTTTTTTGTCCACATCACTATAAAATCTTCCATACAAATATCTAAATCAAAGGCATAAGCACTTAAAACTATTATCTCATTTGATTCAGATCTTTTTTCTTCTATGCCTTGAAAATACTCTTTTACAATATCTTTTGAAGCCAGATTTTTTATTTGAGCGAAATAGTTATCTCCCATATTTTTAGAAGCTTTTGAATACTCAAAAGTAAGATATGAGCCATATTGGTTATCAAGTTTTTTTACTAAATTTAGTTTGTTCTTTTCTAAAGCATCAAAAACTTTTTTTATATAAACGAACTCCATTTTTGAGTATTGGTCAATGATTAGATTTTTTAGATAAATTTTTAAACCATCTATATCTTTTACATTCTCTTTTATAATATGTGGTTCAAGCCCAAAAGAGTGTACAAATACACCTGAGGGAAATGTTCCATCAAGTATTTGTAAAAATCTGCTTAGGCTTTTTAAACTTGTTTTTTTATTCATATTAGTGGCTGTGGTGAGCTTTACCATTTGGTTTAAAGTAGCCTTTTGTTTTTTCCACTTTTATAGCTGTATTTGAATAACTATCTTTGATAATATCCAAAAGTGAAATATCATCCAAAACTATGATTTTAAACTCTTCAATCATCACTGGTTGATGTCTATTTCCTATTTCATAAGCAGTTTGGGCAAATGACAAAGCATCACTAAACTCTAAAGTAAAAATCTCATCTTCACTTCTTTTTACTTTTATGGCATATTCATCTTCACAAACTAAAACATCATTTTCATGTAGGTGAGTAAACTTAGCTTTAACCACTAAATTCACACCTTTTTTACTAACAGCTGTTAAGTTTGGTTTTTGCATATCAAACCAAGAGAGTTCAACCTCATCACTTGTTTCAATATCTTTTTTTATCTCTATTACTTTTTTTATTACGCTAAATGTCAAACTCTCTCCCTAAAACATAAAATATTTTTTAGCCATTGGAACTACTGATACATAGTTTGACTCTATTAATTCACCATTTACTGTTACATCATAAGTTTCTGGATCTACTTTTATATCTCCTATAAAGTCATTTAACTTCATATCTTTTTTACCTATATTTCTTGTGTTTTTAACTGCTAACATTGATTTGCTGATTCCTAGTTTTACATCTAAATCATCTTCAAGGGCTACTTTTGAAGTGAATATTACACTTGTTTTTGCCGATGCTTTTCCAAGACTTCCAAACATTTTTCTATACATACTTGGTTCTGGTGTTGGAATAGAAGCATTTGAATCTCCCATTAAAGCAAGGGCTATAAATCCACCTTTAATGATGATTTCAGGTTTTACTCCAAAAAATGCCCTATTCCATAAAACTAAATCGGCCATTTTCCCAACTTCTACACTTCCCACATATTCATCAATTCCTGAGGCAATTGCTGGGTTTATTGTATATTTTGCGATATATCTTTTGATTCTATTGTTATCACTTTTCTCATCATCACCAGTTAAAATTCCTCTTTGTTGTTTCATAGAGTCTGCAACTTGCCATGTTCGTATTAGAACTTCTCCCACTCTTCCCATTGCTTGTGAATCTGAACTTGTGATTGAAATTGCACCCATATCGTGAAGTACATCTTCAGCTGCAATTGTTTTTCCTCTAATTCTACTTTCAGCAAAACTTACATCTTCTGGAATTTTTGGACTTAAATGGTGACAAACCATAAGCATATCAAGGTGTTCTTCTATTGTATTTTTTGTATATGGTAAAGTGGGATTCGTACTTGATGGAAGTACATTTGCCATACCTGCTACTTTTATAATATCAGGAGCATGTCCACCACCTGCTCCCTCACTATGGAAAGTGTGAATTGTTCTATTTTTAAAACTTCCAACAGTTGTTTCCACAAATCCTGATTCATTAAGTGTATCTGTATGAATCGCTACTTGTACATCATACTTATCTGCTACACTTAAACAAGTATCTATGGCATTTGGAGTACTTCCCCAATCCTCGTGAAGTTTAAGCCCCATTGCTCCTGCTTTTATCTGAACTTCTAAAGCCTCTTTTGATGAGCTATTTCCTTTTCCCATAAATCCAAAATTTAAAGGTAAATCATCCACACTTTGAATCATTTTTGCAATATTCCAAGCCCCTGGAGTACAAGTTGTAGCATTTGTTCCAGTGTTTGGTCCAGTTCCTCCACCAATCATGGTAGTTACTCCACTTGCGAGTGCTTCATCAATTTGACCCGGACTTATAAAGTGAATATGAGTGTCAATTCCACCAGCAGTGATGATTTTTCCCTCAGCTGAAAGTATTTCAGTATTTGCTCCAATTTCTAAACCATGGGTTATTCCATCACATAGATTTGGATTTCCTGATTTTCCAATGGCAATAATAACTCCATCTTTGATTCCAATATCAGCTTTGTAAATACCTGTATAGTCAATGATTATTGCATTTGTGATAATCAAATCAGCCACTTCAACAGCAGTTGGACTTTGAGCCATTCCATCACGGATAGTTTTTCCTCCACCAAATTTACTCTCTTCACCGTAAGTTGTGTAATCTTTTTCAATTTTTGCGATTAATGAAGTATCAGCAAGTCTAAATCTATCACCAACAGTTGGTCCATACATTGAAGCATATTTTTCTTTTGACATTTTCATCTTATACTCCTAAAAACTTATTTAGATTTTGCATTGCTTTGGCTTTTACATTCTCATCATCTAAAAAGCCCTCAACCAAACTATTAAATCCACTCACATATCTTCGTCCACCAAAATCTATTAAGTTAATTTTTTTAATTGAACCTGGCTCAAATCGTACAGAAGTTCCAGCAGCAACATCAAGTCTTTTTCCATAAGCTTGGTTTCTATCAAAATCTAAAGCACTATTTACTTCAAAGAAGTGATAATGTGAACCTATTTGAACTGGTCTATCACCTTTGTTTTCTACTTCAATAGTAATAATCTGTTTATTTGCATTTAGTTCTATTTCGCCCTCGTCTATTAAATAAGCGCCTGGTAAATCTGAACTATTTTTATAAGGGATTGGATTATGAACAGTAACAAGTTTTGTTCCATCATCAAAAGTAGCTTCCACTTGAACCATGTGCATCATTGAAGCCACTCCATCCATAACATGCTCTTCTTTTAGAACTTTTGTAGCATCAACCATAAGTTGAGCAACACTTTTCCCATCTCTTGCACCTTCGATTATGTATGAACTTAATATTGCAGTTGCTTCTGGAAAGTTTAGTTTTAAACCTCTGTTTTTTCGCTCATGTGCTAGGCATGAAGCTGTGTAAAGCATTAGTTTTTCTTGCTCACGATTTGTTAGAAACATCTTATTATCTCCTTTTATTGTTTACCTAAATTAAAACTTTTTTTATTTAATTCTATTCTATAAAGTTCCCAAACTTTAAAGATTTTTGTTTTTAGTTCAAACATATTGTTAGAACTAATAGAACCTAAAATGATTTTTTTATTTTTACTATATGAAAAACTCTCAAAATTCTCCAGATGTAAGTTGTTTAAAAAATGCTCATTATGATTTGTTTTTATATAAAATTTAGCAAAAATGAAATTTTCACTGCTTTTTCTAGTGATGTAATCTTTTAATTCATCACCTAAAATATCAAATTTTTCTATATATTCTAGTTTTTCATTTTCAAAAAATCTGTTTTTAATCATCATTTTTGAGAAATCAAAGTTTTCAAAACTTCTTCCACGACTTAAAATATCTGTATAAAAAAAAGTTGAGCTTTCATCGCTTTTTAGATTAAAAAACTGAATATATCGAGAGTCTTTATATAAAATCAACTCATCATTTATAAATTCTAGATTTGAGTTATTTAAAAGTTGCACATCTATTTTATTTATTCCATACTCTTTTTTTGATGGATAGATTTTTGTGGCTGATTCGGTTGTGAGTATTAAGTTTGAATTATCAAGTTTTACAGATGTTCTAAGTCTATCTTTTGGAAAAATTCCCTCACCAATATTTAGCAACTTTATGTAATTTTCTTGCTCATTAAAATGATAATGTCTTGATGGAAGTTTCAAACTATCTAATGAAAAAACCTCATCTTTAAAACTAAACTTGATGCTCATTTTTCTCCTAAAAATCCTGCTTTAATCTATAAATATTTTATCCAAAAAATCATAGATTACTTTTTTTTCACCTGTATAAATTATATATAGAATTTAGTCTTTGATTTTTAATTTTTGAGAGAAAAACAACACTAAAACAACACTTTTATTCTTTTAAATAATCTAATATCTTTAGATTTTCTATTTCCAACTTAGAAAAAGCAAACCACTTTTTAGCCAAGTCTTTAATACTAGCTCCCAGATGATAAACTTCTTTTTTATCAATGATTAAAGATCTATCGTGGGAGTTTTTAAACTCAAAAAGTTCTATGTTTTGGTATTGAGTTTCATATTTTTGAAAATCTAGTTTGAGTTGTTTTGTGATAGTTTTTGTATAAATTTTGATTTTAATATTTGGGTATTTTGAAAATATTGTAAAAACAGTTTCATCAATGTAATTATCAATTAGGATTATTTCATCAACTGCAATTTTTATTAAATCATTTATAAAAACATAAGCATCAAAAACTTCTCCATCATAAAATATCCCTTGTTTTGGTTTTAGAGTTTTATCTTCTAAAGCATTTAATATTTGATTTATTTTTGTATCTGTTTTTAGTTCATAAGAAATTTGTCTTTTTTCTAAAAAATCAATTTTATAAAATAAAGCATTATCTGAATTAATTATCTTTCTCATTTCAACAAATGCTCTTATTATTTTCACACTTATATCAACTGCAATCTCACTTCTTAAAACTGCACTTAACATAGAAACACCTTGTTCTGTAAAAGCATAAGGCGGTCTTCTTAGTCCCATCTTATCTGAATTGGAAGTCACAAATTGTGACTTCCAATTTTCAAACTCTTCTTTTGAGAGTTGAAACATAAAATCATTTGGGAATCTAGCTTCATTTCTTTTTACTGCTTGATTTAAAACTTTTGTTTCAACTCCATAAAGTTCTGCTAAGTCTCTATCTAGCATCACTTGATAATTTCTTATTGTGTGGATTTTATCTTTTATACTATTTTCATTTATTATCAAATTTTGCATTTTTTAGCCTTTTGAATTTATATGAAAAATTATATAAATTTTTTTGATTAATAACTAAAAATATTGCAATTTGTTATTTATTTTGAAAAATGAAATTAAAATTACTGAAAATAACACTTTTACAATTTCTCTTTGTTTTGATATAATCAAAAACCAATTATAAAAAGGAATTTTTATGAAAACTATTCAATTAAATGTTGAAGATAATGTTTATCAAGATATATTAAAAAGTGGTATTGATATTCAAAGTGAACTAAAAGATATGATAAAAAAAGCTATTTATAAAAAAGAACACAAAATTGCAAATGAATTAGCTATTTCATTAAATGATGTAGCAAAAGGAAAAACAAAACCTCTTCAAGATTTGCTTGATGAAATTTGAAACTGTTTCTTTATTTGAGAAACAATTTAAAAAATTAGCAAAAAAATATTCTTTTATAAAAAATGATGTATCAAAATTTATAACAGATTTTGATACTCTTCATTCTCAATCAACAACTATAAAAAACAATCTTTTCAAAACCAGACTAGCAAACAGTAATAAAAACAAAGGTAAAAGTTCAGGGTATAGAATCTATTATTATTTAAAAATAAATGACACAGTTTATTTATTAACTATCTATGATAAATCAGAAATCGAGTCAATCAATGAATCTATTTTAGATGAGTTTATTAATGAGATAATTAAAGAGTAATTTATGCTAAAAAAGCTATCTGTTTTTTTATTTTTTTAAATTAATTCCAAAGATTTTGGTTAAATATTCCAAGAATGATTATTTTATTGTTTTTTTCATCTATTTCAAAAGGAATTGTATAACCTTTAAAAATAAGTTCTCTTGTTGTTGGACTTTCTGAATTATTTCTTTTTCTGTATGAGTAAGGAGAATGAGGGATATTTTTTATTTTGAGAATGAGTTCATCATAAAATTCTAAAGCACGATTTACACTATCAAGAGCTATAAAATCAATGATTATTTCAAACTCTTCCTCAAATCGTGAAGATTGTTCTAATATCAAATTTGAGACTCTAATTTTTTTCTAATTTTATCAAGCCCAGTACCAAAAGCAACTGTTTTCATAGTACCATTTTTATATTCATCAACTCTTTGATTTATTTCATCATCAAGTGATTTTTTCACCACAACGGCATCTTTTGGTAATGAATTAATAAAATCTTCAAATTTATCTAAATACTGTTCTTTTATATCAATTTTCATAGTCATATAAAAATCCTTTTTTATTTCGCTAATTGTAACATATCTTAGATATGAATTTAAAAAATGGTGCCTATCCCCTTTTTTATATATTTATTTTTATATATTTAAATTTACTAATCTGGAATTAAAGATAAACTGCCCACCCGTAACCCTAATCCAATCATTTATTGTAACTATAAGGTTATAAATTGTTAATGATAAGTTTCTTTCATAATTAGTTTTTATTTTATATATTTTGTTTAAATTATTAATATTTTTATCTGAAAAATAACCCATATCAATCACTACATTTTGTTTATTTAAAAGTAAATAACCATCTTTTGCATTATTTGGATTCATTTTTAATGCTGATATAATTTTAAATTCAGAAGTAATTCCAATTTCTTCAAATATCTCATTTGAATATAAAATTTTTTCTAATCTTTTTAAAGACATTATAATTTTTGCTAATCTATTTTTTTCCTTTGCATCAAAAAAGAAAATACTTAAATCATCATTGAAATATTCTGTAAACTCTTTAATAGATTTTTCTAAATTTCTAAAAAGTTGAAATCCTAATATTTCCATATTCATCGTAATATCATTTATTTCTTGCTCAGTCATATTTAATAATTTTGCATAATCAAATAATTTCAAATCATGTTTATGAGAAAAATTCAATATTTTTAATAAATCCATCAGTACAACTTGTAAAGATAAGTCTAAATGCTGTTTATTTTCATTATAGTAACTTTTATTATCTATTCTTGTTTCTAGAATCTTTTGTATATTTTCTTCAAATAATTTTGTTAAATTTTTTTTCGCTAATGTTTTATCAAAAGTACTATAACTTAATGGTTTTCTAAAACGTATATCAAATGGTAAATCTTCTTTTATCCCAAAGTCATCATTAAAAACACAAATAATATTTTCCCAACCAATAGCTGAACTTGCATATCCAAGCTCAATTAAAACATTAGGATTTGGAGTCTTTCTTTTTGTTGATTCTTTATTAATAATAGTTATGTCAGCAATAAAAATATCACAAGTATCTATTTTTGAAAAGATATTACTTACAATATCAGGAGTACCTAATTCATCTCTACTATCACTATCTATTTTATATTCAACTAAAAATTTATTTTTTTCATATATATTTTTAGTTGCTTTTTCTAAACATTCCGAAATAAAACCTCGATTAATATTATTCGGTAAATCAGACTGCCAAGAATAAAAAATACTTAATTTCAATTTATCCTACCTTATCATTTAATCTTGAACATTATATATAAGATAGCTTAATTATTAACAAATAACTTATTATAAAAAACTCAAACCGACATATACTTCCTAATAATCTCATCACTAAGTTGCCCTATTTCCCCATTTGCAACTACACTTCCTCTATCTATTACATAAAAATCATCTCCATGACGTCTGGCAAAGGGTAGTTTTTGCTCCACTAGCAATACTGTGATTTGCTCTTCTTTTGTGAGATAATCAATTACTTCTCCGATTTGAGCTACGATATTTGGTTGGATTCCTTCACTTGGTTCATCTAGGATTAGAAAGTTTGGGTCAATACATAAAGCTCTTCCGATAGCTAATTGTTGTTGTTGTCCTCCACTTAAATCTCCACCTTTTCTATTTGCCATATCTTTTAGAACTGGAAATAAATCGTAGATTTTATCTGGGATTTTTGTGATTTTATTTCTATTTGTCATCACTCCGATTTCAAGATTTTCTTTTACAGTTAATTGTGAAAAAATCTCTCTTCCTTGTGGAACATAACCTATTGCGATTCCTGCTCTTTGGAAGTCTGAAAGTTTTGAAATATCATTTCCCTCATAGATGATTTTTCCATCTTTTATAGGAAGTAATCCCATAATTACTTTACTGATAGTTGTTTTTCCAACCCCATTTCTTCCCATAAGACAAGTGCATCTTCCTTTTTTTATCTCTAAATCCAAATCCCATAAAGTGTGGCTTTGTCCGTAATATTGGTTTATTTTTTCTAGTTTTAACATTTTTTTTCCTTCAATTTTCAAAAAAATTCAAAGTATGTTGCTAGTACAAGGCGAAAACTTGAAGGTTTACTACAAGTAAATCGAAAGTTTTTAACGCCGTAATAGTGACATAATTTGGATTTTTTATTCTCCTAGATATACTTTTCGCACTTTTTCATTGTTCTGTATTGAGTCCATACTTCCCTCAGCCAAAACAGACCCCTCATGTAAAACTGTTACTTTTTTTGCGATACTTCTTATAAATTCCATATCATGTTCTACCACTACAACTGCATTATTTACGGCTAAACTTGTCAAAATTTCTGCTGTTTTTTCCACTTCTTGAGGTGTCATTCCTGCAACTGGTTCATCCACAAGTAAAAGTTTTGGTTCTTGCATGATTAGCATTCCAATTTCTAGCCATTGTTTTTGACCGTGTGATAAGATTCCTGCTTCTTGTTTGTACAGCTCTTTTAGACCAATTAGTTTCATGGTTTCTTCGATTTTGTCTTTTTGCTCTGAACTCAATTTTGAAAAAAGTGTTTTGAAAAATCTTTTATCATCTTTCATAGCAAGTTCTAGGTTTTCAAAAACCGTGTGGTTTTGAAAAACTGTTGGTTTTTGAAACTTTCGTCCAATTCCAATTTGGGCGATTGTTGGCTCATCTAAACTCAGTAAATCAACAGCTTCTCCAAAAATCACACTTCCTGAATCTGGTTTTGTTTTTCCTGTTACAACATCCATCATTGTTGATTTTCCAGCTCCATTTGCTCCGATAATACATCTTAATTCTCCATAATCTATGGAAAAACTAAGATTATTTAAAGCCTTAAATCCATCAAAACTAACACTTACACCATCCACAAGAAGAATTCTACTTCCGATTTTTAAATCTCCGATATTATCTTCATTTCTATTTTTTAAAGATACCATTATGAAGCCTTTCTTTTTTCATTTATCACAGCTATTAACCCAACTATTCCCTTTGGAAGATACAGTGTAACTACTACAAACAATCCACCAAGAGCATATAACCAAACTTCTGGAAGTGCAGAAGTAAAATATGTACTTGCAAGACTTACAACAATAGCGCCAATAATCGCTCCATACAAAGTTCCTCTTCCACCAATAGCAACCCAAATCACCAACTCAATAGAAAATAATGGAGAAAATACATTTGGATTTATGATTGCAACTTGAGGCACATATAAAGCTCCTGCAATTCCTGCAAGCACGGCTGAAACCACAAAGATAAAAAGTTTATATTGTTCAACTTTATAGCCTAAAAATCTCACCCTACTTTCTGCATCTCTTATTGAAATTACAACTCGTCCTAGTTTTGAATTTATGATAAATCTGCAAACTAAATATCCCAAAACCAAAGCAAAAAAAGTGATTATCAATAAAGCAACTCTTGTTGTATCTGCTGATAAATCAAAACCTAAAATATCTTTGAAGTCTGTCAAACCATTGTTTCCACCAAAACCCATATCATTTCTAAAAAATGCTAACATCAAAGCATAAGTTAAAGCTTGAGTTATGATTGATAAATAAACTCCTGTTACCCTACTTCTAAAAGCAAACCAACCAAATACAAAAGCCAAAATTGCTGGAACTATCATCACCATCAAAATTGCAAATATTGGATTATCAAATCCATACCAAAACCATGGAAGTTCTTTTAGGTTCATAAATACCATAAAATCAGGAAGTTCAGCATTTCCATAAACTCCTCTATCACCAATTTGACGCATCAAATACATGGCAAAGGCATATCCACCAAGGGCAAAAAATGCCCCATGACCTAGACTTAAAATCCCTAAATATCCCCAAACTAAATCTAAAGCCAAAGCTAAAAGTGCAAAAGCTAGATATTTTCCCAAAATCGTAACTGTAAAAGTTGAGATATGAAAAATTGAGCTTTCAGGAATAAACAAATTACAAAAAGCAACCACAAACACTACAACTGACAAAGATGATAAAACTACTTTTCCACCTTTGTCATTTTCTAAGATTCTTAAAATTATTGATTTATTTTCCATCTTCTAATCCTGTGCATCTCGACCTTTTTGAGGGAATAATCCTCTAGGTCTTTTTTGTATAAATAAAATAATAAATACCAATATGATAACTTTTGCCAAAATCGCACCTGCAAGTGGTTCGATAAATTTATTTATCTCTCCAAGTGTAAATGAAGCGATTAAAGTTCCCCATAAATTTCCAACTCCACCAAAAACAACAACCATAAATGAATCCACAATATAAGCTTGGCCAAGATTTGGTCCTACATTTGTTAGCTGTGAAAGTGCAACTCCCGCAACTCCTGCTATTCCTGAACCTATTCCAAAAGTGATTGCATCAATTTTACTTGATTGGATTCCCATGGCTCTTGCTATTGGTCTATTTTGTGAAACAGCTCGAACTTTCAGTCCTAAAGATGTTTTTTTTATCACATAAAGAATCGCAAAAAAGACAATAAAAGCAAAAATCACAACATATAATCTATTATAAGTCAAAGATAAAGCCCCATTTATTTCCAAAGCTCCACTCATCCAAGATGGTGTTTTTACCTCTTGATTTAATGGTGAAAATATTGTTCTCACCACTTGTTGTAAAATCAAACTTATCCCAAAAGTTGCAAGTAGTGTTTCAAGTGGTCTTCCATAAAGATGTCTAATAACCAATCTTTCAATAGCGATTCCCACTAATCCACTTATTATAAAAGCGCACGGAATTGCAATAATTACCGAATATTCAATCAAATTTGGCATTAATTGTTGGATTGTATAAGTTGTATATGCTCCAATCATTATTAGCTCCCCATGAGCCATATTTATTACTTTCATAACCCCAAAAGTAATAGCTAAACCAATAGCAGCTAAAAGTAAAACTGAACCTTGAGAAAGTCCAAAAAATGCTGTTTCAATAAATGAATAAAAAGTTTTACTTAACTCGATTTCATTTAATGCATTTTTAACAGCCTCTTTTATATTTTCATCATTTGACTCTTTTAAACCAGTCAAAGTTTCAAGTGATTTTGCTGATAAAAATCCACCAAGTTCAGTTATAGCTTTTATTTGTTCTTCGCCACTTGAAAATTTTGCAGTTATGTTTGCAAGGCTCTCAAGTAAAATATCTTTTATTGAAGATTTTTTTTCACTTTTTAAAGCCTCTAAAATAATCTCTTTATCTTGTTCTTCTAAGTTTTCCAAGATATTTTTTGCTGCATTTAATCTTTTGTTTTCATCACTTGCAAAAAGATTTATTTTTGCTAATGAAGCTTTTATAACACTTCTTAATTTATTATTTATTTTTACTTTTGAAAAATCATTTTGATTAGCATTTGAAATAATATTATTTGTAAATAGAGATTTAAAACTATCTTTCTCTAAAAATAGGATTTCGTTGCTTTGATTTTGAAAATATAGATTTCCTAAAAGCATATTTTGTAATAAAACTTCTAATCTTTGTTCATCTTTATAATTTATTATTAACTCATTTAAAACATCTTCTTTTACTTTGAAACTATTGTCTGATAATTTGATAGATAACTCTTCAAAAGTTGAAGAGTATGAAAATGAGAAAATCAATAAATTAAGGAGTATTATTTTTAAAATATTCATTTTTATTTCCTTAAAAAATATGGAAGAAAACTCTTCCATATTTTGATTTGTTATTTAGTACCTACACATTTTTTAGTAACTGTGTTGTAGCTTCCACAATTAACTGGTTTTGTCCAATCAGCGATTAAATCTTTGCTTCCTGGTAAGAAGTCAGACCAAGCATCACCTTCGATTTCTTTCGTAGAAGAAACAGTTTCAAATTGCCCATCTTCTTGAATTTCACCAATTAAAACTGGTTTTGTGATATGGTGATTTGGTAGCATTTTTGCAGTTCCACCTGTTAAATTTGGAACTTCTAATCCAATAATCGCATCACTTACTTTGTTTACATCAGTAGTTCCCGCTTTTTCAACAGCTTTTACCCATAAATTAAACCCGATATATGTAGCTTCCATTGGGTCGTTTGTAA
>JBBRXF010000035.1:0-20133 GCA_038248665.1 Campylobacterales bacterium
ACATATATCCAAATAAAAGCCAATACTGACACAAAAGGTATAGATGCTAAGATAGCTCCAATCAATGAACTTCTTTTTGAAAGTTCTGATATACCTACAATTAAAATAGCAGAAATTAAAATTTTTATAATGTAATACATTAAAAAAGCCTTTTTTATTTTAAATAGTTATTTGAGAATATGAGAGAATAAAAATCCTCCCATATTAAAAAGCTTATTTTCCGCTGTAATTTGCACCTGTGATTTCACCTGTTAAACTAACAAATACATATAATGTTTGTTTCGCTACATCTTGAACTTTTGGATTAGTAAAACTAACTACCCACTCTTGAGAATTTCCAAAAGTTTTTTTCTCTACTTTTGATGCATCTACATTTTCCCAACTTTTATCAAGAGTTTCTTTTTTTATTAAACTATTGATTTTACTTTTTGCAGTAACTAATGCTTGATTTTCTGTTATTTTTTCATGTGTATGTCCACCTGCTGAATGATCATGACCTGCACCTGCAAAAGCTGATGTTGAACCTATTAATAATGCTGTTGTGAATACAACTGATTTTAGAATTTTTTTCATTTTATTTATTTCCTTTTATTTTTTTGTTATTCTAAGTTATCGTGTTTATAACTATTTTGTTTTTGAGCATCCATTTTCATATGTATATGAGCGTGTTCATCACTATTAAACCCAAACTCTTCTTGATTTTTTAGGTGAATATAACCATGTAATTGCATTAATAAAAGCATAAATCCAAGAAGTATTAATGCGTGGTTCGCAACCTTACTTAATCTTTCGTAAGCATCTAATTTTCTTAATATATTTAGAACAATTAACATTGCAATTAATGCTGCAATTTGTCCTAATTCAACACCCACATTAAAAGAGATTATTCTCATTAAGATGTCAAAATTATTATCACCCAATGGAAGTTGTTGTAATCTTGTAGAAAGTCCAAATCCATGAATTAAACCAAATACTAAAACCATAAGCATTAAGTTAGGAGCTTTTATCCCCAGATAATTTTCAAATCCTTTGATATTATCAAACCCTTTATACATAACACTTATTGCAATTACTGCATCTATTAAATAGTAGTTTGCTTTTATTCCTAAGAATGTAGCAAATATTAATGTAATTGAATGTCCTATTGTAAAAATAGTTACAAATTTTATTACATCTTTTGGATTCTTTAAAAAGAATATAACCCCAAATAAAAATAGTAAATGGTCATAACCTGTAAGCATATGAGTAGCCCCAAGCCAGATATATCTTAAATTTCCACCATCAATCATTGCTTGTTTATCAGCCTCTGATATTCCATGGGCATATAAAATGCCACTAAATAGTAACATAGCTACTATTGAAAAGAATATTTTACCTGTAAACAGGATTCCACTTTGTTTCATCATTAAAATCCTTATAATATTTCTAATTTATTTTATTGTTGTTTAGTATAAATATTATGAGAATCGTGGAGGTTTAAAAAGTTCTTTTATTAAATCGTTTGAATAAGGGATTGATAATTTAAATATATCATTAACTCTTTCAATATCAGAAATATTATTGTCCTTATCTGATATGCAAAAATAATCAAGCATATATATACTATTAGTAGAATGATAATGAGAATGTGTACTTTGAGAATGAACATGTTCGTGAACATGTAATAAAGAATCATCTGTATAATGATGACTATGACCATTATTTACAGTTGATTTTTGTACACAATTAGATGTTATAACTGTTAAGAGCATAATTATTGATAATAATACTATTGATTTTCGTTTTAGAATCAATTTTACTCCATACTTTATTATAAAATCTATCTTTGTTTAGATTTTGAAATGGTAGCAGTTTTAATATTATAATAGACTAATTACGAATATTGTTTCAGATAAGAAACTTGGAAAATTTAATAAAAATATTACCTAATATTAAATCTATATCCAATTCCTTTTAGTGTAGGTTTTGGAACTTTCTCGAATTTTATTATTGAAATAAATCTAGATGGAGAATAATCCAGCCAAATTCCTTATCCGGCGAGGTACATATCAAGAGATTCGAGAAATAGGCTATATTCCTGATTTCGATTTTTTCTCTGCCTAAAAAATGTCTTAATTTATGATTTTGTTAAGATTTTTTGAGTAATTTTATAAAAATATCACCCGAACCCGCCCATAAAAATCACGGGTGGGAATGAGTTAATTTTTTGCTAAAAAAAAGAGTAGAGAAACCAAATCATCTACCCTTTATAATTTATGCAGTTAAACTCTCAAGTTGTGTTTTAATATCATCTTGATTTGCATTCCCAAATTGAAGATAAAATCGATCTGTGGTACTTGAAATACTATGACCTAAGCATTTTTGATACAGTTGATATTGGTATCTTACTCTCAACTGCAACACTTGCTAAAGATTCAAGTATATTTTTTAATTTAATATTTCAGTAGTTCACTAACTCCATGGGGGATAAAATTTATAAAGGTTTTTATTAGTTTCTTAACTGAGTAACTTTTTCTTTAGCATTCTGTGCCCTAACTTCAAAAGCAATTTCTTTATCAACTATTGTTTGACCAATTGGAAAAAGTGCAATTGCAGCAAGTTTTAGATGTTGAATACCAAATGGAATACCTATGATAGTTATGAAACAAAATATTGCACTAGCAATGTGTGCTATTGCTAACCATAATCCAAATAGTAAAAACCAAATGATATTTCCAATTACACCAAATCCACTTGTTCCAATATCTTCTGTTTGATGCAACTCTTTTCTACTAATAGCTTCTTTACCAAATGGAAAGAAAGTAAATTGTCCTATTACAAAACAAGCTTTAGCCCAAGGTATTCCAATGATTGATATGAAACAAATCAAACCCATTATCCACCAAAGAATTCCCATAAAAACTCCACCTAAAATAAACCATAAAAAATTGCCAAGTATTCTCATTGTGCTTTTCCCATTTTTAATGTAGCTGTTAGTATACCTTTTTCCAAATAACGAATAAAATTTTTAAGTATTTTCTTCTTATTTAAAACAATAAGTAAAAGTAATTTAATTAATGGCATTTGAGAGATGTTTGATTTTAAATATTATATATTCTCTCACGGAACACTTAATGAAAGGTAATAAAAAAATAAGGAGTATTTATGAAATACCATGTAGTAGTTGAAGAATTGTGCGAATGTGCAAAAAGAAAAAATATGCCTCAAATAAAATCCTTTGATGATAAAGATAGTGCACATAGAATAGCAAGAGCTTGGGCTAATGAATTAAATGAAACATTTTGTGGTGAACACGAGTTTGCTGTAACCGAGGTAAATGATAACTACGTAATTTCTGTTAATTAAGTTTTTGTTGAAAGTTTATTCATTTAAGTAAACTAAATTTTTTATGCTAATAGCTATTAGTTTGAAATTAATCTTAAACATGATATTTTACATATTAACTTTGTGTATCTATGCATGATATAGGTACATACATAGATAGAAAATAAAATATTAATAGCATAAAATTTAGGAATACAATAAAAAATGGAAACATTAAAAGAATTAAAATCAGGTAATTTAAAAGATTCGACATATATTAAAATTGCAGCGGGACTTGATAGCTTTCCTAAAGAGCTGTATACCTTGGTTGATACACTAGAAGTTTTAGATTTAACTGACAATAATTTGGCTAACTTACCTGATGATTTTCATAAATTCAAAAAACTAAAAAGAATTTTTTTGTCTAATAATCAATTTAATCATGTACCAAAAATATTAGCTAAACTTCCTGTTTTATCAATGATTGGAATGCGTAATAATAAAATTAAAATATTTGAAGAAAATGCCTTACCATTAAGTACTAGATGGTTAATACTTACAGATAATGAATTGACATCATTACCCCAATCTATTGGAGATTTGAAGTTACTTCAGAAATGTATGCTTTCTGGTAATAAGTTAACTTTTTTGCCTGACTCTTTTGGTAAATGTTTTAATTTAGAACTTTTAAGAATTGCAGCAAATAAACTTACATCTTTTCCAACAACTCTTTTATCATTACCAAAACTTTCATGGCTTGCGTATAGTGGCAATCCTTTTTGTAAAAAACATCCAGATTCTAAGACGAAATTGCAAACAGTAAAATGGAATGAACTTGCAATTAAAGAATTGCTAGGAGAAGGAGCATCTGGAAATATTTATAAAGCAATATACAATAAAAGAGAAGTTGCTATAAAAGTATTTAAAGGTGAAATGACATCAGATGGCTTGCCCCAAGAAGAGATGGATATTAACATTTCTATGGGTGTACATGAAAACCTAATTGATGTTTTAGCACAAGTATCAGAACATCCTGAAAAAAAAGATGTTTTAATGTTAGAATTAATTCCTTCTAGATTTTTTAATTTAGGCTTACCACCTAGTTTAGATAGTTGTACTAGGGATGTTTATCCAATTAATTTTAAACTTTCAATACAAGCTAGTTTAAAAATATTAAAAGGAATGGCAAATGCTGCTGTTCATATGCATGAAAGAGGCATTATGCATGGGGATTTTTATGCACATAATATTATGATAGATAAAAATCACAATAGTATTTTGGGTGATTTTGGTGGAGCATCATATTATGAATTAGAAGAGCTAGAGATATTCAGTATTTTAGAAAAATTAGAAGTTAGAGCATTTGGATGTTTAGTTGAAGAGTTATTATACCTCTGTTCAAAAGATAATCAAGATATGAATATAAGAGAAGCTTTATTCCAATTGCAAATATTATGTCTAAATGAAAAGCCTAAAGAACGACCGACATTTAAACAAATATTAAAACAATTAAATGAAATTGTATAAAGTAGTAATTAAATAAAGATACTGAAAAAGAAAATTTTATATTCTTTTTATCCTTATAATGTATAAAAATGTAGGATAATATAATATTATTTCGTACTGTATACTTTTTAATCAGTATAAATGGTGATTTTTATCTAATCTAGTGTTACAATTCTCTTGTATAAAAAAAATCAAAGGAGAACAAATGAAAAAATGGCTTTTAACAACTTCGTTACTTAGCACTTTAGCATTTGCAGAAGAAGCGGCTGAACCTGTACTTAATGCAGGTGATACAGCATGGATGATGATGTCAACAGCACTTGTAATGTTGATGACACCAATTGGGTTAGCACTATTTTATGGTGGGATGACAAGATCAAAAAATATCTTAAATACATTTTCAATGGTATTTGGTGCTTTTGCAATTGCAATCATTGCATGGGTTGTAGCAGGTTTCTCTGTTGCATTCGGTACAGTTGAAGGTTCTATGAACCAATTTATGGGTGGTTTTGGTAATGTAATGCTTGATGGTATTAGCTGGACTGATTTTGCTAGTGTTGATTTAGGGCAATTATATCCTAAATTTATCTTCGTAGCTTTCCAAGGTACTTTTGCTGCAATTACAATTGCTATTGCATCTGGTGCAGTAATTGAAAGAATGAAATTCTCAACATGGATGATTTTTGCGGCTATTTGGACAATCGTAGTATATGCTCCAATTGCACACATGGTTTGGGGTGGTGGATACCTTTTCAACGAAGGTGCACTTGACTTCGCAGGTGGTACAGTTGTACATATGAATGGTGGTTTAGCTGGTCTTGTTCTTGCTATTCTTGTTGGTAAAAGAGCTGGTTATAATAAAGTTGCAATGAAACCTGCAAGTATTATTTTAACAGCTGTTGGTGCTGGTCTTTTATGGTTCGGATGGTATGGATTTAATGCAGGTTCTGCATTTGGTGCTAATGCTATTGCTGGTGTTGCATTCCTTACTACAACTGTTGCTGCATCTGTTGCTACACTTGCATGGTTGGCAATTGAAGCACTTGTGTATAAAAAACCTACACTATTAGGTGCTGCTTCTGGTGCTATCGCTGGTTTAGTTGCAATTACTCCAGCTGCTGGATTTGTTAGTGTTGGTGGTGCTTTAATTATCGGTATTGTTGGAGCTATTGTTGCATTCTTTGGTGTTGCAGTACTTAAGAAAAAACTTGGTTATGATGATAGTTTAGATGCATTTGGAATTCACTTCCTTGCTGGTTTATGGGGAGCAATTGCAACAGGTATATTCGCTCTTAATGACAAAGCTCTTTTATGGGATGGACCACTAAAAGCTGATGATGATAGATTAGGACAAATTTTTGTTCAATGTGAATCTGCATTAATAGTAGGTATTTACACATTAGTTGGAACAGTAGTTGTTTACTATATCGCATCACTATTAACTGGTGGATCAAGAGTTAGTGAAGAAGAAGAGAGTCAAGGTTTGGATGAATCAGTTCACGGTGAACGTGGCTTTAATCTATAAAAATAGCTAGAGAGGGTAACAAATGAAAAAGATCGAAGTAATAATTAAACCTTTTAAACTAGAAGATGTAAAAGATGCTTTAGTAGAGGCTGGAATTACAGGTATGAGTGTATATGATGTAAAAGGTTATGGAAGACAACAAGGACATAGTGAGCTATATAGAGGAGCTGAGTATGTAGTAGATTTTCTACCAAAAATAAAAATAGATATCGTTGTAAAAGATGATATGGTAGAATCAGTAATAAACGCAATCGTGGGTTCAGCAAAAACTGGAAAAATCGGAGATGGGAAAATATTTGTTTCATCTTTAGATGAAGTTGTTAGAATCAGAACTGAAGAAAGAGGTAGTGAAGCTGTTTAATACAGACTTCATAAATGGAGAGTTAAACTCTCCATTTCTCTTAAATAATATTTAAAAACTTTCTTAATTTAATCAATCCCAACTTTTTTACATATTTAATTTATTTTCTCTAACAGATTGAATAAAAGCAATTGCTATTGGAATAATTGCAAAGGCAATTATTAAACCATGATGTAAATGAACAAATATTTGAACAATCATACTTATTGCTAATAAACCAATTGACCACATTGCCCCATGTTCTAAATATCTGTATTCAGAAACAGTTCCTCTATCTACCATTAATATTGTAAGATTTCTAACAGCAAAAGCACCAGCACCAAGACCTAACATAATGATAATAATATTTTGACTAACTGCAAAAGCTCCTAAAACTCCATCAAAAGAGAAAGACATATCAATAAGTTCTAAATAAATAAATGACGCTAATCCACCTTTTGCAAGTTTTGAATTTGCAACATGTTCAATTTTTTCTCTTTCACTTTGAGCATCTTTTATTTCATGTTTTTGGCCATCATCTTCAAGAATTCCTCTTAAAAACTCTATACAAAGATATAATAAAATACCATAAATCATAGGTAAAACGATTTCACTTTTATCAATATTTTTTAATGTATCTTCAATTAATATTTGAGTTGGTGCATAAATTCCAATAAGTGAAATTGTTAAAATTGCAATTAATATTTTTAAATCTCCAACACTTGCCCATCTAGAAGCATATTTCTCAATAAAAGCAATCCAATAGACATCTTTATTTTCATTGAATAAAAACGACAAAAATATCATTAATAAAAACATTCCACCAAAGGCCATAACTATATGATGAGATGCCATAATAACTTTTTCATATTCCGCAGGATTATTTATTGCTAAACTAAATGATTCTACTAAACTTAAATCCGTTGTAGCAAAAACAATCAAAATAGGAAAAATTAATCTCACCCCAAATACGGCGATTAACATACCCCATGTTAGGAATCTTCTTCTCCAAATAGGAGGCATATTTACTAATATAAGAGCATTTACAACAGCATTATCAAATGATAAACTTAGTTCTAAAATAGTAAGTGTTGTTCCTTGAACAATACCTAAAACACCCATATAAAAGAATTCGATAATTACTGATATACCAAAAAATACAAAAAATGTATTGAAATAACTTAACGTTGATTTCTGTTTTTGTTCTTCCATTGTTTAATCCTAGTTCTACTAATTTTATTGGAATAGTATCGACAATATGCTGAATAACTCTTTTTAACACAATTTCTCTACAATGCTTTTGATATTATTCCACATTGTTTTTTAGAAAAACAAAATTTTTTATAAATAAAAAGGACGCAATCCATGAAAAAATTTTTATTAGGAACAGCTGTAACATTACTATTATTAACAGGATGTACTGAAGAGAAAAAACCGGCTACTGAAACTCCAGCAGCAACTCAAGAAGTAAAAAAAGATGAAGCAACTGCAACACCTGTGCAAACTCCAGCAACTGAAGTAAAAAAAGAAGAAAATAAATAATTTTACTATTCCGTGTTAATCTATAAAATTATCACGGAATTTTTATAAAAGAACTCCATTTACAAAATAATATCTAAGTAAATAAAAAGAACATAAAAATACAAAAATAGAATTAAATAAAATCGAATACTTAAAACTATAATCTAAATTTTTATTTATAAATTTTGGTACTACAAAACTTGCAATTGCAAAAAAAGTTCCTAAAAATAGTGTTGACCAAATAAAATATCCTATAAAACCATACTCTTTTTGAAGCATACAAAATGGACATTGGTGGGTTGGAAGTTCATATATATATGTAGAGAAAAAATATGTAACAGCATAATAAGATATATATAGAAAAAATAGATTTACAATAAAATTTAATGTTTTTTGTTTTTGAATATTTGTAAAAATTGTTAATAAATAAAGTAAATAAAATAGTCCTACAAGCATAGAAATTGATAAATCAAAGGGGATTTTACTTCCAACCGAATTAACTCCAAAAATTACAGAGCAACACATTACTGGCTCTTTTGTAGAGATATTTGATAAATATAATATATCAAGAGTAGTTTCAATTAAAATCAAAAAAAATATAAAAACATAAAAAACAAATTTCTTTTTTGTGTATGAATATGTTTTCTCTTTTAAATCTAAACTATTAATTATTAACCAAACTCCAATACAAAACAGAATAATAAGTTTTAAAGTCAGCAATATTTCACCATAATTATTAGCTTTTATTACACCAGCTGCACACATAGCACCTGGAATTATATGTGATAAATTATCTAAACTATAAGCAAAGTAGGGCATTAAAAATATTTTTACTACGAGAGTAAAAAAGATTATAAGTATTACTAAATATGAAGTTTTTTCAAGTTTATATTGGGCTGATGTTGTTTTTTCATAATTCCATTTTTTTATTATAAAAATAGAGAAATAAAAAGCTATAAAAAGAAGAATAAATAAAATAGTTTGTGTAAATAAATAGATAATTATCTCATTTGATAAAAGTATTTCACTCACAAATTTCTCCATTTTTGATATTTATTACATTATCTACAAAATCAAGATTGTCAAATATTGGGTCGTGGGTTGCCACAATTATCGTTTTATTTAGACTTTTTAGAGTTCTTAGACTTTCAATAAAAATAAGTGAGTTATCATAGTCTAAATTTGCAGTTGGTTCATCACAAAGAATAATTTCTGGATTATTTACAATTGCCCTTGCAATGGCACATCTTTGTTTTTCTCCACATGAAAGATTATAAACTAACTCATCTTTTTTGTGTTGTATATTTGCTAATTCCAAAGCTTTTAAAACCATTTCATCTATTTGTTTTTGATTAAATCCCAAAGGAATTAAAGCAATAGAGACATTATCTTTTACACTTAAAGTATCAAACAGATTATATGATTGGAAAATAAAACCAAGTTTTTTTGCTCTAAAATTTGAAGCGTGCAAATCTGGAAGTTTTGCAATGTTTTCATTTTCAACTTGGATACTTCCACTTGTAGGTTTTGATAAAGTTCCAATTATTGATAAAAGTGTAGATTTTCCACTTCCACTTATTCCTTTTAAAATAACACAAGATGAGTTTTTTATTTCTAAGTTAATATTTTTTAATGCGTGAAATTCTCTTTTTGTATTTTCATTAAATATTTTATTTAGATTTGTGATTTTTATCATTTCATACTCTCATTTGCATCAATTACAGAAATTTTCCAAACAGGAATTAAAACTGCACTTAAAAAAGGAATGATAAAAAACAAAAACAGTGTTATAAGAGTTGTAAAATCAACACTTGGATTTAAAACAAAATCATTTTGAACATTTGAAAAACCAATAAAAATATTTTTTAATATTGGAGCATTTGAAATAAATACAAAAATATATGAGATTATAACTCCAATAATAAAAGCCATGAATCCTACAATAAAGTTTTCAATAATTTTTAGTTTTATAATATCTTTTATACTCCAACCAACTGCTTTTAAAATACCAATCTCTTTTTTATCATTTGAACTAATCATCGAATATCTTTGATATAAAATCAAAATAAAAGTAAATATAACAACTATAAACAAAACTAAAAAAATCCCACCTTTGTAGTTGAACATATTTTCATACTCTTTTTTTAGAGTCTCTTTTTGTAAAATTCTAATATTTGAGTGTTTTAAAATAAGTTGTTCTTTTATATTTTGTCTCTCTAAATCATTTGGAACATTTAAAATAATATCAGTTGCTTCATCTTCTTTAATATTTAAAATCTTTTTTGCAAGATTTATATCCATAATAATTAAATCATTTGCTACTAAATTTGACTCTTTTGGTAAATCTTTAAATATTTTTACATTTGTAGTAACATTGTTAAAAAGTTTAAAATCATAAGAATAAAAATAGTGATATTTATCAAATATTTTTTTTATTCCATTTCCAATAATCATAGAATCATTTTGCAGAAAATCAGAGATATTTAAAGTTTTTAAAAGTTCTTTTAGGTTTGTATTCTCTTCAAATAAATCAATTCCAATAATTGTAAAGTAAACATTTTCAGGCATAAAATAGTATGAACCATAAACTCTAGCTTGAGTATTTGTAACTCCATTTATTGAAGAGAAATCATCAATCCAAGAAGTTGGAATATCTAACATTTTTCCACTATTTATTTTTTGAATCACAAAATCACTTTGATTCTCTAAAGTAAAAAAAACTTCTTTTTTTAAACTATTAGAAATAAATAAAACACTAGAAATCAAAAAAACAATTAAAATTGAGATAATAAAAATAGCGATATGTTTTGATTTATGCTTTATTAGTAAAAGAAATAAGAAATTAATAAAAACACTATTTTTCATAAACAAAATCTTTGTAACTAATTTGTAGATTCATTGGAAAAAGTCTATTTGAGGAATCTTTGTATTCACTTATTTTTGGTTCATAAATATTATTTGAATAACTTAAATTTGGAAGTTTTGTAATAGAACTTATTTTCGTTGAATAATTTATTTTACCATTAAATTTTGCATGAAAGAAAATAAAAAAAACAAAGGTAAAAATGAAAAAAGTGATGAAGAAAATAAATCTTTTTGACAATGTAGTAATGATAAACTCCTATAAAAACTCAAGTATTTTATCTTTTTTTAGTTAATTAACAGTTAAACAAAAAATAAAAAAAAGTAATTTTATTATATCATTAATGATTATTTATATTAATAAAAAGCCCTTAAAATAGGCAATTAAGTCTTATTTAAGTAATAATATATGTAAAAAAGTATATAATTGCGCGAATATTTAAGGAGAAACTATGCCAAATAAACAGCAGATTGATGAGTTAAAAGTAATTTTACTTGAAAGAAAAGAGAATATTTTATCAAACATAAATAATAGTAGAGCAAATATTGATCAATTAAAAGAACAAGAAATTAATGATGAATTAGATTATGCTGAACTTGTAAGTGATTCTTTTACAGAAGGAATGATTGCAAATCATCAACTTGAAGAGCTAAAACAAATAGAAGACTCTCTAAAAAAAATAGAAGCAGGGACTTACGGAATTTGTGACATGTGTGGAGTTGTAATTCCATTAGGTAGATTAAAAGCAAAACCATTTGCAAAATTTTGTACAGAGTGTAGAACTGTTTATGAAAATGAGTTTGTAAAAAGAGCTAAACATTGATAAAAAGATTTTATCCGAAGAATGATAAAACTTTAAATTTTAAATTTGTTCAAAATGAAGATGATTTTATAGTTGAAGAACAACCTATAAAATTTTCTGGCGCAGGAAGTTTTTTAGTTTTAAAAATTAAAAAAGATAACTGCGACACTTGGGAATTAATTGATAGATTAGCAAAATTTTTAAATGTCTTCTCAAATGAGATTGGTTATGCTGGATTAAAAGATAAGAGAGCAACAACTACTCAGTATATTACTATTCCAAAAAAATACTCCAAAGAGATTAAACTTTTCAGAAATAAAAAGATAGAGATTCTTGAAACTACTTTACATAATGAGAAACTAAATATTGGTGATTTAGAGGGAAATAGATTTAAAATCAACCTTCATAATGTTGAAGTTACGGATGTAAACCATATTCAAAAAATCATAAAACTTATAATCAAAGAAGGAATGCCAAACTATTTTGGTTATCAAAGATTTGGGAAAGAAGTTGTAGATAATCTTGCCAAAGCAAAAGATGTAGTTTATGGTGAAGAGATAGTCAAAGATAAGAAATTATCCAAAATGCTAATTGCGGCTTATCAAAGTAGTTTTTTTAATGCGTGGTTAGTTGAAAGATTAAAATTATCAAATGATGAATTTAAACTTTTAGATGGAGATGTTTTTTTAGATTTGCAAAAAGATAAACTTTTTACTCCGAAAGTTATAACTGCAAATATAATAAATGATTTTAACAATTTTAAAATTACTCCAACTGGATTACTTCCAGGTAGAAAAGTATTTAAAGCTGTTGGTGAGGCTTCTGTAATTGAGCAGAAGTATGATGATTTATATATTCAAGAAAAAGGGTATAGAAGAGAAGCTATTGTTTTTCCAAGAGATATAAGTTGTAAGTATGATGCAGCTAATAAGATATGTAATTTAGATTTTATTCTTCCAAAAGGTTCATATGCAACAGTTTTAGTTGAATATTTAGCTAATAAGAATTTCTCTTAGAATTATATTTAGGCATAAAAAAAGGGCTATTTGGAAAATCCAAATAGCCCTTTTTTAGTTTTATAATTTTGATTATGGAAGAGTTATATATTTTGAATCATAATATATTTTATTTCCAATTGCAATCATTCGTTCTTCATTATCAAAGCTAAATTTATAAATTTTATCATCAGTGAAATCTTGATTTAGATTTATTAAGAAACCTTGTGATTCTACAGCATATAATGAATCTGAAAATGCTAATGCGTGAATTTTTGCATATTTATATTTTTTCTTAGCAACTTCAGCTAAACTTGGAGTTAATTTAATAATTTGTCCATCAATTGTAGCTAAATAAACATCATTGTTTTTTACAATAATATCTCTTACTTCATAATTTTTTGCAATAATCTCTTTTGGAGAAATTGATACAACTTTATTTGGACTAGCAACAATTAGAGTTTGTGTACTTTCAACAACATTTAATGAAATAATATTGTTAAATTCACTATCTGGATCAACTGAAATATTTTTTATTGATTCATTTGTACTAGCAGAAACAATTATAACTTTTCCATTTAAAGTAGGGAAAAGTATTAAACCACCCATAAAATATGGATTTGTGATTCTTGTATCGTTTGCAAGTGAAATTGGTAAATACTCTTTATATAAAGTTTTATTTATTTTTATATCAATTAATTCAATTGTATTGTTTGAATAAACAAGTGCAAGTTTATTATCTTTTAAAGATGCAGCAACTACAACATCTTTAACAACTCTCTCTTCATCACCAATTAATATTTTGTTAATATAATTAGTAGCAATTATTTTTCCATCTGCACTTACATTTAAAAATTCGAAATTTTCTGGTAATTTAAAAGATGAAATTCCCTTATCTGTGATAATTTGTTTATTTTCAAGTGTTGCGCCAATTTTATTCATCGATTCTATAGATGAAGACATAGATTCTTTATTTAATTCAATATTACTGCTTACATCTTGCGGTTCAAAATACTTTTTCCCTGAACAAGCTGTAAATAAAAATATTGCAGATAATGAAATTAAAAGGTATTTCATGGTGTTTCCTTATTTTGTAAGTAGATAGTGATTTAGTAATTTAGCTAATTCAAAGGCTTTTGAAGTTTGAGGAATCAATGCCAAAGTTGTTTTTGCTTCATTAAATTTTCCTTCGTTCGTTAGAAAAAGTGCCTTGTTGAAAATAGCAAAATCTTTTAATAAAAAATCATTTTGCATTGATAAATTATCTAATTCAGATATATTTTTATTAGCTAATGCCACTTGATATTTTGATAGTTCTTTTAACAAAGGAACATTTACATCTACAGATTTAGCATCTTTTTTTGCTTGTAAAAACAAAGCAACATCGTAAAGTTGAGGATTTCTTTCTTTTAAATTTGCAAGTGCTTGGGCATCATTACTATTTTCTAGAACTTTGTTAAATGCAATATTCGCTTCAAGTTTGTTTGATTGTGCAAGACTATTTTTAATAAAAAAAGCAATAATTCCTATTAATAAAATTGCAACAAATGCAAAGATTAATGTTTTATATTTTTTAAAAAACCTTTCACCTTTTACGAAATTCTCTAAAAATTTCTCTTCGCTACTTAGCTCTGTTTTAACATAATCAACATTTTCTTTTATACTCATTTTTATAACCTTTTTGAAAAGTAGTTGATATGGTACAAAATTTTTGATAAAATCTTACTTTTATCTAACTTTTTGTATAATATTTCTCTATAAATTTATAAGGTTACTAAAAATATGAAGAAATTATTACTAGCTTCTACACTTACATTGGTTATATCGCAAAATCTTTTTGCAAAAGAAGAAGTGTCTCCTGAACAAACAAGATTTGAGTCTTTATCAAAACTTACAAAAGTTATTGGAACTGTTGAAAAATATTATGTTGATGACATTAAATTACAAGAGATAGTAGATAAAGCATTAAAAGGTTTAATGCAAGAGTTAGATGCTCACTCATCTTATTTGGATAAAAAAGCTTCAAAAGAGATGGCTATTCAAACTCAAGGTGAGTTTGGTGGATTAGGAATTACTGTTGGTATGAGAGACGGCGCTTTAACTGTAATTTCACCAATTGATGATACTCCAGCATTCAAAGCAGGTGTAAAAGCTTCTGATATTATTTTAAAAATTAATAATACTTCAACAATAAATATGACTTTAGATGAAGCGGTTACTTTAATGAGAGGAAATCCTCAAACAGATATTACATTAACGCTTGTAAGAAAAGGTGAATTAAAGCCTTTAGAAATAAAAATGAAAAGAGATATAATTAAAATTCAATCAGTTTTTGCAAAAACTATTGAGAATACTGACTTAATGTATTTAAGAGTATCAAGTTTTGATACAAAAGTTACAGAAGATTTAGAAAAAATTATTACAACAAATAAAACTGCAAAAGGTTATATTTTAGATTTAAGAAATAATCCAGGTGGTTTACTTTCACAAGCTATTGGAGTAGTTGATTTATTTGTTGACAGTGGAGTAATTGTTTCTCAAAAAGGTAGAAACCCAGAAGATGAAGAGAAATTTGAAGCAAGCTTATTAAAAACTAAAACAAAATTACCTTTAGTTGTTCTTGTAAATGAAGGTTCAGCATCTGCATCTGAAATTGTAAGTGGTTCTTTACAAGATCACAAAAGAGCAGTTGTTGTTGGAGAAAAAACTTTTGGTAAAGGTTCAGTTCAAGCTGTTTTACCTATTGAAAATGATAGAAGTGAAAATATTAAATTAACTATTGCAAAATATTATTTACCAAGTGGAAGAACAATTCAAGCCGTAGGAGTTACACCAGATGTTATGGTAACTGCTGGAAAAGTTACACAAGCTGAAGATAATACATTTAAAATAAAAGAAGCAGACTTAAAAAAACATCTTGAAGGAGAACTTGAAAAAGTAAATGATGTAAAAAAAGAAGAAAAAGTTATTGCAGATGAAACTAAAAAAGTAATCACAGGTGAAGATGTACTAGGAGATAATCAATTAAATACTTCTATTGCAATTTTAAAAAGTTTAATAATTATGAATAAATAAAAGTAGGAGACTAAATGAAAATAAGTGAAATCGTAGCACTTGGACTTTGGCCTGAATCAAAGAAAACTACAACTCAAAAGGGTATTCCTGAACTTGAAGAGTTAGGATATAACCTATTTTATATTGGTAAAAATGCAGACCTTTATACTTGTGCTGGAGATGAAGCAAAAGTATTACTTGTAAGAAGTGATAGATGTTCTGTTTTTGATATTCCACTGAATCTTTTAATTGAAGGAAAAGGTGTTTCTCAAACAGCTATTTCTAACAATGGAGCAATGTTTGCTAAAGAATCTGGAATTAGAACTGCAATTTTATCTGAAACAGTTGATCAATCTTTAGCAATTGCGCCAAGATGTCAACTTATGGAATTATGTAAACCTTTGGAAGCACAAATTGATGGAGAGATTGTTCAATTTGAATTAATCTTTAGAAATTATTTAACTGGTTCACTTTTTGATGCTTGTCAAAATGGTTTAGATCCTTATGGTTTAAATTTACCTACAGGTTTAAAACAATGGCATAAATTTGAAACTCCAATTTTCACGCCAACTACAAAAGGTATCAAAGATGAGCCTTTAACTTCTTTAAAAGTTAGAGAATTATTTCCTGATATTATTTCAAGTCTTGAAAAATTATTCAAAGATTTTACTAAATTTGCTGAAGATAGAGGTATTATTGTTGTTGATACTAAATTTGAAATATTCGTTAATTCAAAAGGTGAATGGGTTTTAGGTGATGAAGTTTTAACACCTGAGAGTTCAAGATTTATTTCAAAAGAAGATTTTGATGCTGCTAATTATATTTCAATGGATAAACAAATTCTTAGAGATTTTGGAAAAGAAAATAATTGGAAAGAAAAATCTAAAACTTTAAAATCTGGTGAAAAATTAGAAGTGAATGTTCCCCAATCTATCAAAGATAAAATTTTAGATGGATATACAACTATTCTTAATAGATTAAGTAAATAGTTTTAATGAAGAGCCTTTAGCTCTTCATCTCTAAATTGCTATAAGGCAGTTTTAGATATAATCGCAAAAATATAAATTGAAGGTGATAAATGAAAGCAATTGTAAATGTAGGATTAAAACAAGGTGTTCTTGATGACCAAGGTAAAGCAACTCATCATGCACTTGATACATTAGGGTTCAAAGATTTAGTTAAAAATGTAAGAATTGGTAAACAAATTATTATTGAATTAAACTCAACTGATGAAGCATCTGCAAAAGAAGAAGTTACAAAAATGTGTCAAAAACTTTTGGCTAATACAGTTATTGAAGATTACGATATAGAAATAGTAGGTTAATATGAAAATTTCAGTATTACAATTTCCTGGAACGAACTGTGAATATGATACAAAATATGCATTTGAGCAATTAGGTTGTGATGTAGAAATCATTTGGCATAAAGAGAAAAATATTCCTGCTGACACTGATTTACTTGTAATTCCTGGTGGATTTTCTTATGGAGATTACTTAAGAAGTGGTGCAATTGCTAGATTTGCAAACATTATGGAATCAGTTCAAGCATATGCAGCAAATGGTGGAAAAGTTTTAGGAATTTGTAATGGATTCCAAATTTTATTAGAAGCTGGGTTATTACCAGGTGCTATGAAAAGAAATGATTCTTTACATTTTATTTCAAAATATCACACTTTAAAAGTAATCAATACTGATAATGAATTTTTATCTTTAATGAAAAAAGATCAAGTTGTTAATATTCCAGTTGCACATCATGATGGAAACTATTATATTGACGCAAATGGATTAAAAGAATTAGAAGATAATAATCAAATTCTTTTAAAATATTGTGATAAAGATGGAAATCTTGTAAACATGAATGGATCAGTATTAAATATCGCTGGTATTTGCAACAAAGAGAAAAATGTTTTTGGTTTAATGCCTCATCCAGAAAGAGCTATTGAAGAACTTTTAGGTTCTATTGATGGTGTAAATATGTTAAAGGGTTTTTTACAATAAGGAGTTAATTCCCTATTGTAAAAACTAAAATGAAAAAAATATTAAAACTTGCAATTTTATTAAATATATTTTTATGTATTAATCTTTTTGCAGCTAAAAATTTATATATTTCATATAATAAAATACCTACCAATGTCTATAAAAATCAAAAGTTTGAAGTTGTAGTTAAGGCTTTAATTACTACTAATAATTTTGATGAATTAGCAACTACTTTTTCAAATTCTTCAAATATTACAATTTTAAATCCTAAAAATCCTTGGAGAAAAGTTTCAAATGATACTTATGAAAATAGTTATTACTTTAAAGTAAAACAAGGAAATTTCAAATTTCCTGATATTAGTGTAGTATTGATGAATAGTGGTTCAATGATTGATTCTACTGAATTATCTGCTCCTACTATTAGATATTCTGATATAGGAAAGGGTGATGAAAGATTTTCTGGTGTAATTGCAGATGATTTTTTTTTAAAAGCCTATAAAACAAAACAATATAATAATAAAGAAGCTTTAACAATAATTGATGTTGATGCTATTAATTCTAATTTAGAAGATTTTAAACTAAAAGATATTGAAGATCAAGCTATTTCTAGTATAAAAGATTATAATGAAAAAGAGAATTTAGTTTACTATTTTGTTACTCCAATATATAAAAAGAAATTAGTTATTACATACTATAACACTAAAACAAAGAGTTTTAAAGATGTAATAATTCCATTATTATTACAAAATGAATTAGTTAGTACTCAAACAGATTTAAATCCAAATGATTCGAGTTTTGAAAAATATAAAAAAGTTGCAGCAGTTTTTGTTTTTCTGATATTCTTTTTATTGTTTATTTGGAAAAGAAAAAGAATATTATTGATTTTATCTATAATATTTCTTATTATTTCAATAATTTATCTTTTGCCTAATCCTAAAGGTATAGTGAAAAAAGATTCTTTTGTATATATTTTACCAACAAAAAATTCTACAGTATTCTTTAAAATAGAGAATGAACAAAAAGTTGAAATTTTAGAGAAAAAAAATGGATTCTTAAAAGTTTTAGGAAGTGATAGTGATTTTATTGGTTGGATAAAGGAAGAAAGTTTTGGCGAGAATTAGAGGAATAATACTTTTAATACAATTTTCAATTACAGTTGCAATTACTGTAGTTTTAATGTATATATTTAGAAAACATACCCATCAAGTAATAAAAGTCTGGATGACATTTCAAATGTTTGTTTTAGGAATTAAATTAGAAACAGAAGGAAAACTAGATGAATCTTGTGACATGATTTTAATGAATCATCAATCGTTACTTGACATTATTGTTATGGAATATATACATTCAAGAGATTTAGCTTGGGTTGCAAAAAAAGAGATTACAGACCTATTCTTTTTTGGACATATAATAAAAGCTCCTAAAATGATTAGTATTGATAGAGAAAATAAAGCTGGAATCATTAATCTTTTAAAAGAAGCAAAAGATAGATTAGACAAAGGAAGACCAATTGCAATGTTCCCTGAAGGAACGAGAAGTAATGGTAAATTAATGTCAAGTTTTAAGCCGGGTGCTAAAATGGTTGCTAATAAATATAATTTAAGAGTTCAACCAATTGTATTATTTAATACAAGAAATATTGTTGATTCAAAGAAATTATTAGCAACTCCTGGTATTGTAAGAGTTGTTTATTTAGAACCAGTTCAAGCTGATAAGAATACAGATTGGTTTGAAAAAGTTGAAGAACAAATGAATGAAGCATTTAATAAAGAGTCAAAAAATTATGTCTCTTAATTGGTCTATGATTCTAGCAATAGGATTTGGAGGATTTTTAGGTGCAATTGCAAGAGCTTATGCTGTACATCTCACAAATAAGTTTTTCCCTTTAGAATTTCCCCTTGGTATATTGTTAGTTAATTTAATTGGCTCTTTTATAATTGGCATATTATTTGCTTATTTTTCACATTATACAGTTTCTGTAAATCTAAAAGCATTTTTAACTACGGGCTTTTTAGGTGCATTAACTACTTATTCAACTTTTGCCATAGAATCATATTTATTATTTGGAACTTCAATTTATTTAGCTTTTACAAATATTGCATTAAATCTTATTGGAACTATTGTTGCAGCAGGAAGTGGATTCAAATTAATGCATTTCTTTTTAAAGTAAACTCCACAAATTTTTTTAAGCATTATGTAGTTATAATAATGCAAAATCAATAAAAGGATATATCATGAGTATGCCAGG
>JBBRXF010000036.1:0-19927 GCA_038248665.1 Campylobacterales bacterium
ATATCATCCTGATGTTAATAAAGACCCTCAAGCTGAAGACAAATTCAAAGAAATCAACGCAGCATACGAAGTTCTAAGTAATCCAGAAAAAAAACAACAATATGATCAACATGGTGATTCAATGTTTGGTGGACAAAATTTCCATGACTTTGCACGAGGTCAAGGTTCAAACGTTGATTTAGATGAAATTTTAAGACAAATGTTTGGTGGTGGAGGTGGATTTGGAAGATCTGGCTTCTCACAAGGTGGATTTGGAGGCTTTAGTGAACCTGACTTAGACACAAATGCACAAATAACTATTCCTTTTGATGTTGCAGTTCTTGGTGGAAAACAATTTATTAATTTAAACAATGACTCTTTTGATGTAAAAATTCCAGAAGGAATTGAAGATGGACAAAAAATAAGAGCTAAAGGAAAAGGAAAATCATACCAAGGACAAAGAGGTGATTTAATTTTAAAAATTAATGTTGCAACAAGTCCGGATTATGAAAGAAATGGTGATACTTTAATCAAATCTTTTGATTTACCTTTAAAAACTGCCTTATTTGGTGGAAAAATAGAAGTAAAAACAATACATAAAAATATTACATTAAAAGTTCCTCAAAATACAAAACAAAATCAAAGATTTAGAGTAAAAGAACTTGGTGTTTTAAATAGAAAAGCTGGAATCAAAGGTGATTTATATTTAAAAGCAAATATAGTTTTACCTAAAATTGAAGATTTAGATGAAGATTTACTAAAAATCTTAGAAGAAAAACTTCCTTCAAATTAATGGATATTAATTATGGAAACAAATAGCTATATTGAGCCAGTATATTTAATCTCAGCCGTTGCAGAGATTTTAAGTATTCATCCTCAAACTCTAAGACAATATGAAAGAGAGGGCTTGATTAAGCCCTCTAGAACAAATGGGAAAATAAGACTCTACTCTCAAAAAGATATTGATCATATAAAATATGTTTTAACTCTTACAAGAGAGCTTGGTGTTAATTTAGCAGGAGTTGATATTATTCTGCAACTCAATCAGAAAATTGAAATTTTGGAAAATGATATTCATATTTATAAAACAAAAATTAAAAGTATAAATAATCTCTCTGTAGTTCCTGATACAAAAGCTTTAGTTGTTCAAAAAACATCTTTTGATATGGTAATTATAGAAAAATCTAATAAATAGTCTTTGGGACTATTTATTACCCTATAAAAAAATTCTTGACTTAGGTCATTCTCTCCAAAAAAATTATTAATTATAATTCCTAAAGATTTAAAATAATAAAAAAAAGAGAATTATATAAAATGAATAAATTAATTAAAACACAATATTTTACACCAAAAGAGTTTGAAAGTTTAAGTCCAAAGTTTATAGAAAATATGTTACATAATGAAGTACCTTTTGTTGTATCTACTAATATTCAATTAGAAGAAGGTTTTAGTTGGGTAGTTGCAACTTCAAAATTATTAAAAGAGAATAATGGATCGATAACAACGATTGATTTAACAAAAATTGAGACAAAATTTTTAAAATTATTGATTGAAAATAAAAATAGCATCGTAACTTATGACATAGTAAAAGATAATATTTGGAAAACAAAAGATATGAGTATTTTTACAATGAGAAATTTTGTAAATAAGATAAGAAATAAAACATATAAAAGCATTATAAAAAACAAATCAGGATATGGCTATATTATTGAAATATAGGAGATAACTTTAAAATCTTTCACACTTTTTTCTTTAAAATAGGATACAATTCTAAAAAGTAAATTAGAAAAGTAGAATATGAAAAATAAAGTATTTAAACTTATTCCCATTGTATCAATTGTAGTTTTTTATTCCCTATCAGGTTTTGAAAAAAAAGAGGTAACTAGTTACAAAAGCAGTGATATTAAAATGGAGCAATTAGAAATAAAACATCTAGCTTCAGAAGAGCTTCTTGGAAAAATTGCAAGTCATGAAATAGAAAGTAGCTGGATTAATGCTTCTATTATCTCAGTTGAAAAAAATAGTTCTGATTCTAAATGGATTGTTGTTTTTAAGAATAATGAGAACAAAACAAAAGATAAAGAATTAAATATCTTCGTTGATTATGACAAACTCATATAAATTTTAAAGCTATTGGCGACCCCAGCATGATTCGAACATGCGTGTTCTGGAGGAAATCCAGACGTCCTTGGCCACTAGACGACAGGGTCATTTTTTTAAGGAGTAGGATTATATTTTAGTTTGAGTTTATTTTTGCTTAAAACTATTGATTATCTCACTATCTTCATTGTTTTTCTCGAAAGTTTTATTATTGTTGATGCTTTTGTTTCAAAAAAACCTCTTTTATCTTCTACTACTATATTTGCACCAATTGTTGCGAAATCTTTATCAAAACTTTCACCTGTTTTATTTGCTGATGTTGAATACAAAATATTGAATTTACGAATAAAATCATAAAAATCAGAATCTTTAGGCACAACTCTAAATGATTTTGTATTTGGATAAATAAAAGTTGTTCTTTTACTATTTCTTACTTTTTTTCTAAAACTTTTTGGGACTCTTGTATTTTTTGTTAAAGTCTTAAAAGAATCCACTGTATGAAGTATTTTTTTTGATGTTGGTCTTTGTTTTATGAAAGAGAGTTTCTCATCATTATAAGATGAGAAACCAACTGTTGTATCTGTTTGAACCAGATAAACTAAAGAAGAATCCATGAGTTCTTAATCGTTTAAGAATTCTTGGATTGATTTAGGTGTTGAAACATCATTAGTTTTTAAAACTTTGATTGCTTCAACTGCTGCGTTTGCAGCTGCAACTGTTGTAAAATAAGGAACATTCATTCTTAGAACTGATCTTCTAATATTTTTACCATCATCTTTTGATGCCTCTTTTGCTTCACTTGTATTAATAGCCATTGCAATATCACCATTTGTAAGTAAATCTATGATATTTGGTCTTCCTTCACTAACTTTTAATACTTTTTCACACTCAACACCAGCTTCATTTATAGTAGTATAAGTTCCACCAGTTGCTACGATTGTAAAGCCATTTTCAGTTAAACCTTTTGCAATACTTGGAGCAAACTCTTTATCTAAATCACATAATGAAATAAATACTTTTCCAGCTTTTGGAAGGTCATTTTTTGCAGCAGTTTGTGATTTAGCAAAAGCCATTCCAAAGCTATCAGAAATACCCATAACTTCACCAGTTGATTTCATTTCAGGACTTAATAATAAATCAGCACCTGAAAGTTTATTAAATGGGAATACAGCTTCTTTAACAGCAACGTGACCTTTTAATTTTGGTTTTAATACACCATTACCCTCAGTTACAATATCTTTATCATAAACAGCTAATGCATCTCTTAAAGTTTCACCCCACATAACTCTAGTTGCAACTTTTGCAAGTGGCATACCAGTAGCTTTTGATACAAATGGAACTGTTCGTGAAGCTCTTGGATTTACTTCAATTAAATAAATTTCACCTTTATGAATTGCATATTGAGTATTCATAAGTCCTACAACACCAAGACCTAAAGCCATCTCTTTAGTTTTTGTTTCTAATTGTCTAATTAAATCATCAGAAATTGAAATTGGAGGTAATGAACAAGCTGAATCCCCTGAGTGAATCCCAGCTTCTTCGATATGTTGCATAATTCCACCGATATAAACTTCTTTTCCATCACAAATACAATCAACATCAAGCTCGATTGCTCTATCTAGGAATTTGTCAATTAAAACTGGTGCATCATTTGAAACTGAAACTGCTTCATCCATATATTGTTTTAACTCATCAGTTGAATAAACAATTCTCATTCCTCTTCCACCAAGTACGAAAGAAGGTCTTACTAAAACTGGATAACCAATTTTTTCAGCGATTTCAATAGCTTCTGTTACTTCTACAGCAGTTCCATTTTCAGGTTGTAATAATCCAATATTTTCAACAAATGCTGAGAATTTTTTTCTATCTTCAGCTAAATCAATAACTTCAGCAGTTGTTCCTATGATTTTTGCTCCTGCTTTTGTTAAAGCATTTGCAAGTTTTAAAGGAGTTTGTCCACCAAAGTGTACGATTACACCATCTGGATTCTCTTTTTCAACTACGCTTCTTACGTGTTCAAAATCAATTGGTTCAAAATATAAAACATCTGAAGTATCATAATCTGTTGATACAGTTTCAGGGTTGCAGTTATACATAATTGTTTTTACACCCATTTCATTTAAAGCAAAACTTGCGTGTACACAACAATAATCGAACTCAATTCCTTGACCGATTCTATTAGGACCACCACCAATAATCATTACTTTTTTCTCAAGTGATGGAGTTTTAGCAATTTTTGGTAGTTTTGTAATATTTGTAGTTGAATATAAATATGGTGTTAAAGCTTTAAACTCAGCAGAACAAGTATCAACTTCGTTATACTCAAAATCTACATCTAAAATTTTTCTTGCTTGATATATATCTTCTTCAGTTTTACCAATTAGATTTGCAATCATTTTATCGCTAAATCCATTTGTTTTGATTTTTCTCATAAATGTAGCATCTGTTAAGATTGATTCATTTATTGAAACTTCTAAATCATGAATTTCCCTAAATTTACTTAAGAACCAAGGGTCAATTTTTGATAATTCAAAAATATCTTGATTTGTAAGACCTTGTCTCATACCTTCCATTAGGTATAAAAGTCTTTTATCATTTGGTCTTCTAATCTCTTTTTTAATGAAATCTAAATCTCCAGCGATTCTATCAAATCCAACAAGTCCAGTTTCTAATGAACAAAGAGCTTTTTGGATAGATTCATTAAATGTTCTTCCAATTGCCATTACTTCACCAACTGATTTCATAGAAGTTGTTAGTGTTGAGTCTGCTTTTGGGAATTTTTCAAAAGTAAATCTTGGAACTTTAGTAACAATATAGTCAATTACTGGCTCAAACGAAGCAGTTGTACCTGTAATATCATTTTGAATTTCATCAAGTGTAAATCCAACAGCAAGTAAAGTTGCTACTTTTGCAATTGGGTAACCAGTTGCTTTTGATGCAAGTGCTGATGATCTTGAAACCCTTGGATTCATTTCGATTACAATCATTCTTCCAGTATTTGGACAGATTGAGAATTGAACATTTGAACCACCAGTATCAACACCAATTTCTCTAAGAATTGCAAAAGATGCATTTCTCATATCTTGATACTCTTTATCTGTAAGAGTTAGTGCTGGGGCAATAGTTACACTATCTCCTGTATGAACACCCATTGGGTCTAAGTTTTCAATAGAACATACAATAATACAGTTATCATTTTTATCTCTGATAACTTCCATTTCATATTCTTTCCATCCAAGCATAGATTCCATAATTTCAATTTCATTAATTGGAGATGCTTCTATTCCTGTTTCAGCAAGTTTTTTAAACTCTTCCATATTGTAAGCAACACCGCTCCCACCACCTGCAAGTGTAAATGATGCTCTAGAGATTACTGGAAAACCTATCTCTTTTGCTACTCTCATAGCTTCTTCAACGCTATATGCGTTTGCACTTCTTGGTAAATCCATACCAATTTTAATCATAGCTTCATTAAAAAGATGTCTATCTTCACCTTTCTTAATAGCATCTGGATGAGCTCCTAAAAAATGAACTCCATCTAACATACCTTTGTCGTACATAGAAGTTGCAACATTTAGTGCAGTTTGTCCACCCATAGTAGGTAAAATAGCATCAATTTTTTCTTTTTCAATAATCTTAGCAACTACAGCTTCTGTAATTGGTTCGATATAAGTTTTATCAGCAAATTCAGGATCAGTCATAATTGTCGCTGGATTTGAATTTATTAAAACAACTCTATACCCTAGCTCTTTAAGCGTTTTTGTAGCTTGAGTACCTGAGTAATCAAACTCACATGCTTGACCAATTACAATTGGTCCAGAACCGATAAGTAAAATAGATTTTATATCTTCTCTTTTTGGCATAAAAATTCCCCATATTTATTTTATAAAATTTGGATAGTGTATCTAAAAAGGGCTTAAAATTGGGTTATATGGCTATTGTTTTGTCATAGCTAGTTTTAAAGCTAAAGATACAAAAACCAAGCTAGCTAGCTTATTTAGTATCTTTTGAGAGTTTGTTGATTTATTAAAAACATTAGCTAAACTGCCTGATAGAAGTGCGATTGAGCAAAATACTAAAATAGTTGCAAAGATAAAAAGTGCTCCTAAAAATATCATTTGAAAAGGAACAGAACCCAAAGTTGGATTTGTAAATTGAGGTAAAAAAGCCAAGAAAAAGATTGATACTTTTGGATTTGTTATGTTCATAATTATTCCACGAAAATATAGTTTTTTATAATCAATCAATTTATTGTTTTTTGTATCAATTTTTTCACTTGAAGCATTAAAAATCTGCCAAGCTAAATAAAGTAAATAAACAGCTCCTATGATTTTTAGAACCGTAAAAGCTATCACAGAAGTTTGAAAAATAACAGCAACACCTAAACTCACAGCCATTGTGTGAAAAATAAGTCCAGTGCATAATCCAAAAACTATCATGAAACCTGATTTTTTTCCTTGAAATATTGATTGAGTTAAAACAAAAATATTATCAGGCCCTGGAACTAGAGCCAATAAAAGTGAAGCTGAGAAAAAAGTTATTATAGTTTCAAAAGATAGCATTTGAAGTTTCTATGCCGTTGGAAGATTGAATTTTTTAGTGCTAATTACACCTTCATTATCAAACGATAGATAATATAAAACATCTTTTTTTACACTAAGACCAGCTAAATATCTAAGTGCAAGATTTGCTTGAAGAGAACCTATATGCATAACAATTGGACAAGCAATTCCATTTGGTTTTCTATCATTTATTTGAAAAACTGCTTCATAAGAGGCTTTTTCAAAAAAACAAACTTGCCCATGAAACTCTTCAACACTCCCATAAATCCAAGGTTGATTGTGTTTCATACAATATTCATTTATTGCTGCTCGTGTTGGAAGATTGTCAGTTGCATCGATAATTAAATCAAAAGTTAAATCTTTTTTTGCAAACTCATCAAAACTTTCCGTAAATGCATTTACTTTTACATAAGGACATCTTGATTCCATAAGTTCTTTTAAAACTTCCGCTTTGTATTTTCCATCATCGCCAACTTTAAAACCTATTTGTCGATGAATATTATGAACTCCAACCGTATCAAAATCCACAAAAGTAAATTCCCCTATTCCACTAGCTCCCAAAGCAATTCCTAAAGTACATCCAAGTCCACCACTTCCAATGATTGCTACTTTTTTATTTTGAAGAGAATCTTGTGTTTCTTGACCCCAAAGTTTTATTTGTCTGTTGAAATATTCGTTAAATTCTTCGTTCATTTTTATTCCTTACTATATTACATTAGATTATTATTTTTATATTGTTTTATAATAATAGCAAATTAAAATTAAAATTCTTTGACTGTAATCAAAATTAAAAAACTTCTTATATATTTGTAGTTGTTAGATAGATTCAATAAACTTTTCATTATTGATTGAAAAGTTTATTAAATATTAGTTATATTTATTCTTTATTTGCAGTTGAGAAGATTAGTTTTGCTTCATCTAGAAGTTTTTGAGCATCTTCTAACTCTTTTACACCTGTTTTATATACTTGAATTGAATCACTTAAAGTAATTTGTGGATTTGATAATTTTTCTAAAAGCTCTTTTGCTTTTATGATTTTCTCTTCAAAATTTACTTGTTCTAACTCTTTTGTATTTGCCATTTATTTGTCCTTTAAAATTTCTCTCACGTGATTTTCAAACTTTTCAACTTCAACCAAAAATGAATCATGTCCTGATTGACTCTCTACTAACTTATAAGTAACCTTATCTTTTTTACCAAGTTTAATCATAATATCTCGGATTTCTTCCATCTCTTGAGGAAAAAATAACATATCATCACTAAAAGCGATTAAATGCAGATTTGCTTGAACTTTATCGAAAGAGTCTTCAAGTTTGTCTTTATTTCTTCCTGCATCAAAAATATTCATTGTTTTACAAATATATAAATATGAAAGTGGGTCAAAAACTTTTGGAAAACTATATGCGTTGTATTTTAAATATTTTTCAACTTCAAATTCTCCAAAAAGTTCGTATAAACCATCTGTTTCAGAATAATCTCTTCCAAATTTACTATTAAATAAGTTTGGACTTAAATAACAGATTAATCCTGCCATTCTTCCAAGTGAAAGGCCAACAACTCCTAAAGCTTTTGGGTCATCTTTTTTGTAATTTCCATTGTTGAAAGTTGGGTCGTGTCTTATTGCTTCAATTCCTATTTTATTAAAAGCAATTGCCCAAGGTCTTGTGTATGCAGTTGTTGCAAGTGCTATGATTTCATCAGCAAAAGTTGGTTGTTCTATTGCATAACAAAGAGCTTGCATTCCACCCATACTTCCACCAATTACAGCTTTTGCTTTTGTGATTCCTAATCTTTTGTATAACTTCATTTGAGCTTTTACAATATCAGAAATTGTAAGAACTGGGAATTTTAATCTGTACTCTTTTTTAGTAGAAGGGTCAATGCTCATAGGATTTGTCGAACCATAAGAGCTTCCAAGATTGTTTGAGCAAATAACAAAATATTTTGTAGTATCAATAGCTTTTCCATCACCTATGAATTTATCCCACCAACCAGCTTTTGCTTCTTTTGCATATCGTCCAGCTGCGTGATGACTTCCAGAAAGTGCGTGACAAATCACAATTACATTTGATTTATCTTCATTTAATTCACCATAAGTTTCATAAATTATTTCAAATCCCTCTAAAAGTCTTCCACTTTCTAGGTATAAATGTTCATTGAATTTTTCTACTTTTGTCTCTATCTTCAAACTTTTTCCAATCTTTTTTTGTTAAATTAAGGTTCGTATGGTATCAAAACTATCATAAGACTATGATTTATTAGATATTTTATACTTTGTATAACTCTTCTATATCAACTTTCATTAGCTCTTGCCATTGCAAACTTGGTGACCAAATATCAAATATTGATAAATCAATATACTCAAAGGGAGTTCTTAAAATATATTTGTGATAAACATACATAAATGCACTAACTCTGTAGTTTTTAGCACAATGAACCCAAACTTTATTTGCTCCAAGAGCTTGTAAAGTGTTTAAAAATAGTTTTAAATCACTAAGTTTTGGATTTTCAAAATTCACAGGAATATGAAAATAACTCATTCCTAACTCAGTAACCACTTTGTTCTCATTTTCAATTGCATTTGAAGCATTGTATAAAGCTAAATTTATTACTACTTCAAAACCCTCATTTTTGATAAGCTCAAATTGTTCTGCTTTTGGCTGACCTGATGTTGAGATAAGCTCATTTATTTTGATGTAATTTAAAATATCTTTCATACTTTGCTCCTTGTATTTTGTACCATTGTATGATTTTCTTTCTTATTCATAAGTAAATTTATATATAATTAGCCCATGAAAAAGATATATATAGCAGGATTTGATGTTTTTGAACCCAATTCTATAGAAATTGGCAAAAAGTATGTGGAGCTTTGTAAAAAGTATGGATTTAAGGGTTTGTATCCCCTTGATAATGTGGTTGATTTTAACCAAGAAAAAAGAAAAATTACACAAGATATTTATAAAGCAAATGTAAATTTAATAAATCAATGTGATATTGTAATTGCAAATATTAACTCTTTTAGAGGAAAAGAAGCCGATAGTGGAACTATTTGGGAGTGTGGATTTGCTACAGCTTTGGGCAAAAAAGTTTATGGTTATATGAAAAATGAACTCAATTATATAGATACCTTTTCAAAAGATGAAATAAAAATCATAAATAATACAAAAGTGGATTTAGATAATAGAGTTATAGAAGATTTTGATTATCCTATTAATCTAATGATAGCTTGTAGTGTTGAAAATATTATATTTGGGGATTTTGAAGATTGTTTAAAGGAGATTTGTAAATGAGTATGGTTATGGCAAAATCAACAGAGGCAATAGAAGCATATAATTTAGTAAAAACTTTACAAAAAAGATTTGTTGATAAACTCGATATTTTAAGTGCTAAATTTGGAGAAAATAAAAAGTTTGAAGACGTACTTTGGTTAAGGGAAAATGGACTTTGTGGTGGTGGAGATAGATTTGAAGCTAGGGATGAAGTCTTGTTTAATACTGCAAGTGTAAATGTTTCTCAAGTTCACTATGATAATAATCCAAATAAAAGTTTGCAAAGTGCAACGGCAATTTCAACTATTATTCATCCAAAAAATCCAAATGTTCCCTCAATTCATATTCATATTAGTCTAACAAGTTTAAGAGATGGAAACTCTTATTGGCGAATTATGGCCGATTTAAATCCAAGTCTTGAAAATAGTGAAGATAAAAAAATATTTGATGAGTGTTTAAAAGAAGTTGCAAAAGAGAACTATGAAGAAGGAACAAAACAAGGGGAAAAATACTTTTTTATTCCAACATTAAATAGACACAGAGGTGTTTCTCACTTCTATTTGGAAAACTATAAAACTTCTGATAAACAAAAAGATTTTGATTTTGCACTTGAATTTGGAAAAGCTGTTATTGATACATATATTGATATTATTTCAAACGCTTTTGAGACAAGAAAAACTTTTAGTGTTTTAGATATTAAAAAGCAGTTAGATTATCATACTTTGTACCTTTTCCAAGTTTTAACCCTTGATAGGGGAACAACTTCAGGACTTTTAATCCACAATCAAAATGATGTGGGAATTATGGGCTCACTTCCCAAATTTGTAAATAAAACTTTATTACAATCTTGGTGTGAATTAATGCAAACTCCACAAAATGAGTTATTGGAAAATATTATCAATAATATTGAGAATAATGGAGTAATAAATACCCAAATAAAAGAGAAATTGGCACAAGTTGTAAGAAATCACTATAAAAGTAATGCTGATGCACTAAAATATCAAGCAAGCGGAACAGTTATTCCAAATACAGTAAACAATCACACAAATAAAGGGAAATAATTATGAATGTAGTAGAACAGTTAGAAAAGTTATTAAGAACAGAAGTTTTAATCCAAGTTGATGAAGAGATTGCGACAATAAAAAAGTTTCTAGCTAAACAAAAAGATAGTGAAGATTTAAAAGTTGAATTAGATTATATGCTTGATGTAAAAAAATATTATGATCAAGTAATAGCACATATTGAGAAAAAAATTCTAAGTGAAGAAGATGCAGTTAAAATTCTTCAAGATTTAGAAGATATGAGAGAAGATGAGGATGATATTTAGAAATGTTTGATTTAGAAACTTATGAGATAGTAAATATCTTAGGTTTAATAATTGGAATTGCTTTTGGGGTAATAGCTCAAAAAAATCAATTCTGTTTTAGTGGTTCAATAAAAGATTATATTCTTACAAAATCTACAAAAAGAGGTGCATCTGTTATTATGGCAATGATTGTTGCCATAATCTGCACAACAATAATAGCAACACAATTTGAAATAGATTTAACAAAATCTTCTTATTTTAAAAGTAATATAAACTATTTTGCAATAATTTTTGGTGGATTACTTTTTGGAACTGGAATGATGATAGCAGATGGATGTAGTAGTAGAAGTTTGGTTAAATATGGTCAAGGTGATACAAATGCTTTGATTACTTTAATATTTATTGCAATTTTTGCTTATGCAACAACTAAAGGATTGTTATTTGGAATTTTAAATCCATTTATTAATAACTCTTTTTTAGTAGAAATTTCATCAAAAATTCAAAATGTTCAAATGAATATTTATGTTGTATTGACAATTTTGGTTGCAATTTTATTATATTTAATAAAAAAAGTAAAAAGAATTTTTTCTTTATTAGATGGAGTTTTAATAGGATTATTAGTTAGTGTTGCTTGGTTTGTAACTGGTTTTATTGGGCAAGATAGCATGGAGCGAGAAATTGCACTATCTAGTATAACATTTGTTTATCCAACAGCTAAAACCCTAGAACTCTTTACCTATTATGAAGTAAATGAAGTATCTTTTGGAATAACAACTGTTTGTGGTGTTTTAATTGGAACTTTTCTTATGTCATTTTTTAATAAAAAATATAGCTTTGGATGTACATCAACTCAAACATTTAATAAAGTAAAATACAATATGATTGGTGGAGCTTTAATGGGAACTGGTGGAATATTAGCAATTGGATGTACAGTTGGGCAAGGTTTATCTGGCCTTTCAACTTTAGCATTTTCTTCAGCACTAGCAATCATCTCTATTTTTATATCAGGGATAATTACGGCAAAGATTTTAAATAAATATGATAAATTACCTATGTGTTTTATCTTTGAATGGGAAGATGAAAAGAAAAATAAACCTATAGATTTCCAAATTTAATAGGCATAAAAAAAGGCTTTAAACTTTCGTTTAAAGCCTTTTTTATTTGTAAAAGAGTTTATTAATTCAATTGATATTGAATTAAATAATCTCTCATAAAAGGTGGAGTGTCATAATAATTTTCATTGCTATCAGCTAAAATAGCGTTGTTTTCATTATTTGTCTCTTCACTACCTTCTGTTATCTCTTCATGCTCTTCATTTTTTGACTCAAATCCAGTTGCAACAATAGTGATTTTTACTTCATCTTTTTCTAGTGTACTATCAGAAGTTGTACCAAATATAATCTCAGCATTTGAATCCATTCTATCATTGATAGTTCCCATTACATCATTAATAGCAAATAATGAAACTTGTGGATGGATATTAAAGTGAATTAAAATACCTTTTGCTCCATTTAATGAAACTTTATCAAGTAAAGGAGAATCAATAGCATCTTCTAAGGCTCTTTGAGCAGCGTTTTCACCCTTTGCTCGCCCTATTCCCATTAATGCCATACCTTTGTGTTGCATAATAGTTTTAACGTCTGCAAAGTCTGTATTAATATCAGAATTACCTGGATTTAAAATCACTTCAGACATTCCATTTACAGCTTGATATAAAATATTATCAATGATTTTGAAGGCATCTTTCATCCCTACATTTTCATCAATAATTTCTAATAATCTATCATTTGGTACAATGATAATTGAATCACTTACTTTTTTAAGTTCTTCAAGTCCAAGATTTGCTAAACCTGCTCTTTTTTTACCTTCCCAAGTAAATGGTTTTGTAACAACAGAAACAGTTAATGCTCCAATCTCTTTTGCAGCTTTTGCAATAATAGCAGCAGCTCCAGTTCCAGTTCCACCACCAAGACCAGCAGCAATAAAGATAATATCAGCACCTTTTAAAGTAGCTTTAATCTCTTCATAACTCTCAACTGCAGAATCACGTCCTACTTCTGGCTTCATACCAGCACCTAAACCTTTTGTTAGTTTAAGTCCTAATTGTATTTTTTTTGGAGCTTTTGAGATATGTAAAACTTGCAAATCTGTATTGGCAGCAATTAAATCAATCTTATGAGAACCCTCGTTAATCATGTGGTTAATCATATTACAACCACCACCACCTACTCCAATAACAGCAATTTTTGCTACATTATCAGATAGAACTTTGCTTGGCATATCCACTTTTATATCGTCAACTCTAAATAAATTTTCCATTAAAACCACTCCGATACTTTATTCCAGAATTTAGAAACGCCCTTTTTCTTATCTCTAATTAAAGGTGTTAAAATTGCAGAATTGCTTTTTATTTGAATCTCTTCTTTTACATATTGTTGTTGTGCGGCTGGTTTTTCAGAAACATTTTCAACAATCGAAATTTTTGGTTCCATTATTCTATCTTTTTTTAATGGTTTAAGAAGCTTTTTACTTGAATCTAATTGATAACTTTTATTTGAACCTAAAGAGTAGAATAATAATCCAACTATTGTAGCCATATTAGCTTCATCGAAACTCATAAAACCATTTTTAATGTTTTTAGGATTTGAAACACTAATTGGAATTCCCTCATAAATCTTTTCAGCAAGTTTTTTGATACCATCAAGAGAACTCATTCCTCCAGTAATAACAATTCCTGAACCTGTATTATCTAAATGACCACTTTTTTTAAGTTTATTTTTTACTAAAATTAAAACTTCTTCAACTCTAGCATGAATAATTGTTTGAATATAATCTAAGGCAACTTCTGAAATACTCTCTTCATCACCAATTCTAGGAATCTTAACTTTTGTAACACCTAATTCATTGTTAGGAGAGTAGTTTCTTAATAGTGAACCATACTCTATTTTTATTTTTTCAGCAGCAGTAGGAGGTGTGTGTAACATTACAGATAAGTCATTTGTAATATGGTTTGAACCAACAGGAATAAAACCATTAAAAATAATAGAGTTACCTTTGAAATAAACAAACTCTGTAGTTGTTGAACCAAGATTTATAACAACAGCACCAAACTTTTTTTGTTGATCATCTAAAACAGCAAGAGCAGAAGCATATGAATCTAAAACAAATTTTACGATTTCAATACCTGATGTTTTAAGTGCTGATTTAATATTTGTTAAAGCCGTTCTTTTTGCAGTTACAATATAAACAGAAACTTCTAGTCTGCTCCCATTCATATTTAAAGGATTATCAACTTCAACTGAATCATCAACTTTAAAGAAAATTGGCACAACATGAACAACTTCATATTCTGGAACTATTGTTGCATTATATAAAGCCATTTGCATTACTTGGTTTATTTCTGTTTCAGTAATAAGACCATTTGGAACATTAACTGAACCAGAACTTCTTATACTTTTAGAATAACTTCCAGATACTGATACTACAGTTGTATCAATAAGTTCTGTTGTTGTTCTTTTTGCAATAGAAACTGCATCTTTTATACATTTTGATGCTTCTTCAATATTTATTATAAGACCTTTATTAATTCCACCACTTTTTTGGATACCTGTACCTAATATATTAATATTATTTTCTAAATCATGTTTTGCTATAACTGCTGTAATTGTAGATGAGCCAATATCGATTGCTAAAAAAGTATTATTCAATTATTACTCCTTTTCTTGAACTGAAGATTTTATATCAAAGCTATTTTCTAATTTTTTCATTAAATTTGTCATTAACTCTTCCTCTTGTAATTGTATTGTAGTTTGTATAACTGAAGCATCTTTAGCTTTATTATATTCACCAAATTTAGAATTATTTATTCTATATAATACTACTTTATCATCTAATTTAACTATTCCTTCTTTTGAAACAGAAGAAAATAACTCATTTAAGAATTTAGAAGCTTCTTTTTGTTCTAAACCAGAGATTTTATTTACTGATTCTCTACTAACAGCTAAAATTTCACTACCTTTAAAATCTTTTAATTGAGAAGTTGCTAATTCATCAAGTTTTTTTGATTTCATAACATTTTCATAATCTTTTGTAACTAAAGGAACAGCTTGCTCAAATGTTAAAGGTTGAGATGGATTTTTCTTAGATAATTTAACAATTAGATATTTGTTATTTTCTAAAAATGGCTTAGCTATATCACCCTCTTTTGTTTCTAGTACTTTTGCGTTATTTTCACTTGAATAAGGTAATGCAGATTCTTTGTAATTTACTTTAGTATCGAATTTTTCTTCATCTTTTTTAACTTTTAGAAAAACTTTTAATGCTTCTGTTTTTGTGAATTTTTCATCTAAATCTTTTATTATTTGTTCACGTGCTTCATCTAAAGATTTAATTTTTCCATCTTCATATTTGTAATCAATCTTAAATTTTTCATAATGAGCTTTAATATCATCTTCGCTTGAATTAGCTGAGATTAAAGGAATCTCTTTTACTTCTAAGTCATAAGAAACTTCTGACATATAAGAGTTTTTATTCTCTTCCCAATATTTTTTTAATTCATCATTTTTAACATCAATTTTAATATCACTTGAATTTAAAATTTTAATAGAAATATCATCTTGAATAAAAAGTAATTTACTTAAATTTTCTACTTCAACAGCATTTGGATTTATTTCAAATAGTACTTGCACTTTTTGTAATAAAATACTTCTTTTTAGTGAATCTTCAAAAATCTTTGGAGTCATTTTATTTTGACCTAAAACTTTTACATAAGTCTCTTTGTCAAATTTTCCATCTTTTAAGAAAGCATCATATTTTACTAATTCTTTTGCAATATCTTCATTTGTAACGTCAAGTTCTAATGAATCTGCATATGATAAAACTAAATTTTTTTGTAAAACTTGTCTATAAGCCACATCTTTTAACTTTAATTGTTCTGCTAGTTCTTTGTTAAACATAGATCCAAACATTTTTGAATATTGTGCATAAAGATTTGAATACTCTTGGTTGTACTCTTCAACCGATATTTCTCTATCACCTACAACTGCTACAACTCCACCTTGTTTTCCATATTCATAAGAACCCCAACCAACAAAGCCAGCGCCGACAAATGCAATCGTACTAATCCAAATAGTAATCACAAGCCATTTTTTATGTCTTTGCATCCATGTAATCATAAAATATTATCCTCTTAAAAATTTTCTATATAATACAAAAGAGTTGCTTTTAAGTTCGTTAAACTATTATCAATTCTCGATTTTGCAACACTTTTTTACTAAGTAGATCATTTATAACAGATTCCCTAATTGTTATTTCTAATTTTTTACAAGCACTTTTAAATGCCTCTTCTTCTCCAACAATAAAACACATTCTTTTTGCTCTTGTAATTGCTGTGTAAAGTAATTTAGTATTATGCATAATATAATGGGAAAAACTCATAGGAATCAAGGCATTTTCATACTCCATTCCTTGGGTTTTATGAATTGTTAAACAATAAGCCAAAGATAATAATGAATATACATTTTCAAAGTCATAAAATACGACCATATCATCATTTGGGTATAAAACTATACATTTCTCTTCTTCAAAATCAAGTTTTATAATAAGTCCTAATTGACCATTATAAACCCTTCTTTCAAGAAAATCAGTTGAGCCACTTTTATACATACTCATAGTTTGAGCTTTCATATTCTCATTTTTTATATGAATTACTTTGTCTGTTAGTTTGTATTCATAAACTTTTGAGACAAAAGCTTTTCCTTTTGTATGATTAAAAAGTTTTTGTAATTGAATATTTAAGTTATCAACACCTAAAGTTCCAGCTTTCATAGGAGTAATTACTTGAAAAAGTATTAAAGCTTGAGAAATTTTCTTTTTCTTTATAAAATCATAATATTGCTCAATATAACCAGCTGAAATATTTAAAATATTATTCAAAATATACTCGCTATTTTCACCCCTTAAATCTGCAAAATCATTTGAAGAAATAGAGTTTTTCTGTGAATAGTAGTTTGAAATAGAAACATCAATAAATTTAAAATCTTCATACTCTTCTTTATAAGCTGGGACTTCACCTTTTCTAATATCATTTGCAATTACGGCAATTGCCTGATTTTCATTTTGTCTATAAATTTTTGTTAATTTACAAATTGGAGCAAGCTCATATTTTATAGCATCTGCAAGTACATTACCAGCACCAATTGCTGGTAATTGTCCATCATCTCCTACGATTATGAAAATAGTATCATCATCAATTTTTGAAACTATTTGATTAAAAGTAACAGAATTTACCATTGAAGCTTCATCTAAAAGTATGGCTTTGTAGGGGAAAAAATCTTTCTCTTTATGTTTCATAAGAAGTGATTGAATTGTTGAAGAGTTATAGCCTGTGGTGTCTGAAATACGCTGTGAAGCAATTCCACTTAAAGCAATAGTCATAATATCATCATAAGACATTGTCTCTTCAAGAAGCTCTAAAATCGCCCTACTAGAGGTTGATTTTCCAGTTCCTGCGTAACCTATTAAAAATAGTGTTTTATCTCCATTATTTATAAGCTCAACTGCTTTTTTTTGCTCAAAGCTTAATTCAAAACCTAAAGTCTCTTGTTTTTTCAGTAAATATTCATCAAAAGTGGCAATAATTTTTCTATTTTTTTCATCTTTTCTTCTTGTAAAAAACTCTAAAATTCGCTTTTCTGCATAATAAAGCATTGATAAGGCATATCTATTTTCGCTTGTTACAAAAAGATCTTCTTCAACTAACATTTTTGAAATAGCTGATTCGTATAAAGCCTCTTCATTAAAAAAACGTAAACTATCATCTAAAAGTTTGTATAAATGAAATTTTTCTATTGAAGAGTTTCCATTATTATCACAATATTCCCTTAAAGTATAATTCAAACAAGCCATAATTCTAAACTCAGATTTTGGGTCAATTCCAAGTGATTTTGCTATTTCATCGGCTCTTTTAAAACCAATTCCTTTTATGTTTATCAAAATATATGGATTTTCTTTGATTTTTTCTATTAGATTCTCAACTTCCCCTAAACTTGAATATATTTTTGTAATAAGATTTGAAGTTACTCCAAATTTTGCTAAAAAAGAACCAAGTTCTCTTAAGTGTTGAAACTTTTGCCAAGAGCTAACTATCATTTGAAGTTTTTTCTCTTTAATTCCTTTGAAATCAAGAAGTTCTTGAGGTCTATTGCTTAAAATATCAACCAACTCTTCTTCATCATATTTTTCTAGTAATTCATGGGCAAATTTTTTACCAACACCTTTCACTATTTTTGTAAGAAAAAAGAAGATTTCAGCTTCTTTTAGTTGTAAAGTATCAAATTCAAATTGAACTCCATATTTTTTATGGGTAATCCAATTTCCTTTTAAGATAACCTCTTCACCAACTATTTTTTCAATATCTGTATCAAAATATGCACCACAAATTTTTTGATTATTTTCTAAAACTGCGATTATGTATTTTGTTTCATCATTTTTGTATAAAACTTTTTTTATAACTCCTGATAATTTAAAGCTTTTATACTCTTCTTGACTCATTAATACCCATCATTGAATTTTTGGTTTTTGTGTTTATCTTTTTTGTAATTACTACTATTTTTCTCTTTTTGAATAAGATTTGCATCCTTTAATAAAATTGCTCTTTCATCTTCAAAAGATTTAGAATGCTCTTTTAAATAAAACATTGTTTTGTTTATAAAAACTTTTATTCCCTCATAATATTCAGAATATAACTCAATCTCTTTAGTTTTTACCATCTCTTCATAATTTTTTTTAGTTCTTTGTTTGAATAAATCTTTATCAAAATTATCAAGTTTTAATAAAGAGATAGTTCTTGTAAAGAATTTTTCTAAAACTCTTATATATTTGATTCTTTGTTGTTTTTCATTTACTTCATAAATCATTTAAGTAGTTCTTCTAGATTCTCAATAGGTCTTGCAATCACGGCAATATCTCCTTTAATGATAATTGGTCTCTCAATTAAAATTGGATGTTCAACCATAAAATCAATTAATTTATCTTCATCATCTATCTCTTTTAATTTTAGCTCTTTGTATATATCTTCACCAGATCTAAGAAGTTCTTTTGCTTGGATGTTAAGTTTTTTCAAAACATCTTTTATTTGCTCTTTTGATGGAGTTTGTTCTAAATATTTAACAACATTTGCATTTATATTTTTGTTTTCTAATAACTCCATTGCTGCTCTTGATTTTGAACATTTAGGATTATGCCAGATTTGAATGTTTTGCATTAATAACCTTAAATAATATATTATAGACTTATTATATCCAAAACTTTTTTATAGAAGATAAAACATTACAAAGTGTAATATAATTTTTTCTTTAAAAATATAAAATGCGATAAAATCGATAGTTATACAATGTATAAATATTTCGTTTTTCCTTTTTAGTTTCATTTTATGGTACAAAGTGTAACATTTTTTTTATTCATAATTATTTAAACAAAAAGCCCTAGATTATGGGTTTTATTTTATTTCAATAAATTATTATTTCGCTTTCAAACTAAAGATATCTAACTATAATTAACTAGTATTCGTTATTTATCTATATCCATTATTCTATTTATCAAATATTTTTATTAAGTAAAATAAAACTATGTATGTGTGTAATGATGAATTATTATCATAAATGGATAAATACAAATTAGGATAAAAAAATTGTGATTAGTTGAATTAAAAA
>JBBRXF010000037.1:0-19886 GCA_038248665.1 Campylobacterales bacterium
ATGGTTTATAGGTATATTCATCTTTAATAAATTTTGATATTTGTCTTAGTTCTGTTCTATATTGATGTAAATCTTCAGCAAATATAAAATCTTCATGTTTATATTTTTTTGTTAAAAAATCTTGAGCACTATGTCCATATAAATTCATTACATTCGAAGTTACATATTCTAAATCCCAAGAATTATTATGTTTTTCTAATATAAAAAAAACCGTTGGGCTTTCATTTAAATAGTGTAATAACTTATTATTCATGACTTGACTTTTTTCTTAATCTCTCTTTTACTAAATAATATGACATTAAAACAAGTAATATTAAACTTGAAATTTGTGTTGCTATTGAACTCTCTTCGCTATTTGAACTAAATTTCAAAATATTTAAATCTGAAAAAAACATATCATAGAAAAAACCAAAGATTAAAGATAATAAAGCAATTGTAGTGATATAAATTATTAATGAAGTTTTTCCTAGAAGTTTATACACAACACTCATAGTAACAGCGCTTGTAGCTGGTCCTGCTGTTAAAAATATAAATGCAGCACCACCACTCATTCCATTTAGCATTAAAGCAGCTGCAAGTGGCAAAGAAGCTGTTGCACATACATATAAAGGCATTGAGAATAGAATAATTACAATATAAGTAAGAAATTGATTTTCAAATAACATAGAGCTATACTCTTTTGGTACAAAAGATGTAAATAAAGCACCTAAAATAAGTCCAATAAATAGAGGTTTTACGATGTCTTTAGCTAAATCTACATAAGCATAAATAAATGCTTCTTTTATAGAAAAAGATTTTTTCTCTTTTTTAGTAGAACCACAAGAACAATGGCATCCACAAGAAGATTCTTCTTTTATCTCTTCTATTTTTTTGTCATCTTTTTCCATAAAATTTTGAACTAATCCTACAGTAATTGCAATTATCACAGAAGAAAGAACTCTAAAAATAGTAAAGACCAAACCAAAAAAAGAGAAAGTTGCTAAAATAGAATCAACGCCAGTTATTGGAGTTGAGATTAAAAAGCTTTGAACAGCACCTTTACTAGCACCCTCTTTTCTTAAACTTTGTGCTAATGGAATAACAGAACACGAACAAACAGGAAGTGGAATTCCAAATATAGTTGCTTTAAATACTGAACCAATAGAACTTTTTCCTAGGTGTTTTGAAATAAAATCATCAGGAACAATTTGCTTTAAAATTCCAGCTAATAATAATCCAACTAATAAATATATAGACATAGCATTTAAAAGTATTAAAAAATTATTTGCTAAAAGTTCAAAATGTTCCATTTATTCCTCCATTAAAGTTTTTGTTGTAATTGCTTTTTTAGGTTTTACACCTAGTTCGATAAACTCTTCAGCTCTTTTTATTAAATTCGCATTTCCAGTGCTTAGCTTATTCATAGCACTATCATAAGATTTTTGTGTTCTATTTAAGTTTACTCCAATATCTTCAATATCGGATACAAAACCTGCAAATTTATCATACAAATCTGCTGCTTTTTTAGAAATTAATTGAGCATTTTCATTTTGATGTTCATTTCTCCAAATATTTTCTATAGTTCGTAATGTTACATATAAAGTTGAAGGAGAAACTAACATAATATTGTGTTCAAAAGCCATTTTAAATAATGTATCATCATTTGAAGTTGCTAGTATAAAAGCTCCTTCAATTGGTATAAATAGTAAAACAAAATCTAAAGTACTAACCCCCTCTAAAGCCTCATATTTTTTAGAACTTAAACCTTTGATATGAGAAGTAACTGATTTTATTAAATCCTTACAAGCGCTATCTTTATGTGTTTTATCATCTGTTTTACAATAAGCCAAATAAGCATTTAAAGATACTTTTGAATCAATAATAATATCTTTTTTAGATGGTAGATGAACAATCACATCAGGTTTTAATCGTCTTCCATCTTCATCATTAAATGAACCTTGAACTGTATACTCTTTACCTTCTCGTAAACCTGTTTGCTCTAAGATTGAAGATAAAATCATTTCACCCCAGTCACCTTGAGTTTTATTTTGACCTTTAAGTGCTTTTGTTAGATTTACAGCATCTGTAGATATTTGATTGTTTAAATCTTTTAGGTTTTTAATTTCTGTTAACAGTGTTGTTCTTTGAATTGTCTCTTCATTATAAATCTCATTTACTCTTTTCCCAAATAAGTCTAATTGGTCTTTAAATGAAGTTAAAACTTGAGTTAAATTAACATTTGATTTTTTTTGATTTTCATCAAAAAGTTTATTTGCAAGATTCTCAAACTCAATTTTTAACTGTTGTTTTGATTCTTCTAAAAGAGTGATTTTTTCATTAAAATTTGACTCTTTTATTTCAAACTCTCTTAAAAGTTGATGCTCTTTATGTTCTGAAAGTTTAGTAAGATTTGATAACTTTAATTCATATGTATTTACTGTATTATCAATCATTTGAGAAGAATGCTTTTCAATAACTTTTATCTTATCTTCTAAACTCTCTTTGATTAATTTTTTCTCTTCTTCTAATCTTCTATTTGAACTATTAAGAGTATTAATTTGCCCCTCATAAGAGTTATGATTTAATTTAATTCTTTCATTTAAAGCTTTTAATTTTAATAAAGCTTCATCTTGTAAATTTCTTAGTTGATTCTCATATTTTTGTCTTGAAAATTGTAATATTACCAATAATCCAGACAAAATTCCAATTGATGATATAATTATTGTTAAATAATTAACTTCAATAATTCCATCACTCAACGCTATATTCTCCTCTTAATGCACTCTTTAAATCCATTGCATGTACATCATAACCCAACTCTTTAAATCTTTCAACAAGTGGTGGATGTGAATAATAAAAGAAAATATAAATTGGATGCGATAAAGGAAACGATTTATTTTCATTTGCCAATTTTAACAAGGCACTTACTAAATCCTCTTTTGTTGATAAATTTGAACCAAATTCATCGGCTGCATATTCATTATGTCTTGAAATCATTGAAATCAATGGCATTAGGAAAAATGATAAAATTGGTGAAAAAATCATAAACACAGCAATAATTGCATAAGGTTCATTATTTAAAGACAAACCTAAAAATAGTTCATCTGGTAAATTTCCAAAAATTGCAAAAAATACAAACATTACAACACCCATAATTCCAATATTTTTTAGAATATCACCATTTTTAAAGTGCCCTAATTCATGTCCTAAAACAGCTAAAAGTTCATTGTGTGATAATTTTTCAACTAAAGTATCAAATAAAACTACTCTTTTAGTACTTCCAAGTCCACCAAAATAAGCATTAAGTCTATTATCTCTTTTACTTGCATCTACGCTGAAAACTCCACTACTTTTGAATCCAACTTCATCTAAAAGATTTTCTATTTTTGCTTCTAATTCTTTGTCTTTTAGTTTCTCAAATTTATCAAACATTTTATCTCTAATTACTGGATAAAGCATATTTATTAAAATAATAACTGCAAAAATAAAAGCAAATCCCCAAATCCACCAAGCTTGGAAACTATTTATAATAAATGAAATTCCAGCAATCACAATTGATCCAAAAACTAAAAACAGAACTCCTGTTTTTATAGTATCTTTAATAAACAAAGCTGGTGTCATATTTGAAAAAACATATTTTTTGTTTAATTTAAAAGTTGAATAAAGTTCAAAAGGTAGAGTTAAAAGCCAATTTATAATAATAAACAGATCCACAAAAACTACTGCTTTTAGCCAAAAAGAGTCTATTTGAACTAAGGAATCTAAAAATGACAAACCAAAACCTATCCAAAAAATAAATAAAATAAAATCATAAAATGATGAACAAATAGCCAGTTTCTCTTTTTCGATTGAGTAATCTGCAGCTTCAAGATATTTTGAAGCATCTAAGATAATAGGTTTTAAATTTTTTGCATTTTTTATGTAACCAATTTGCATAAATGATGTATAAATGTTAAATGCGAAGTATAAACAAAAAGCAATAATAAATATTTCTAACAAAGTAATAATCCTTTTTTAATGATATGTTCTATCATTATGATACTACTTTAATGCTTGATAATATGTAAAATTATTGCTTTTTATGGGCTAAAGAGATTTAATAAAAGATTTAAGAGTCTCTACAATATTTTTGTCTTCACTAATATAAATCAACTCATAATTTTCTTCAAATGACTCCTTTGTCCAATTTGTACTTCCAAAAATAGCAGTTTTTGAATCAATAAGTGCCACCTTTAAATGCATTTTATCTTTAACAAGAACCACTTTTATATTATTTTTTGTAAGGAAATCAGAAATTTCAGAATCCTCTTTTACTTTTTTACTGTCAAGATAAACAGTAACTTTAACGCCTTTTTTTGAAGCATCAACTAAATCTTTTGCAAACTTTTTATATGAAAAATTATACATTGCAACCAATATTTCAGACTTTGAATTTATGATTGATTCACTTATTTTATCTTTTATATCTTCACCTTGTTTTGGAAGAATATAAACCTCATTTGAGAACAGATTTAGAACTAAAAAAAGTGTAATAAAAACTATTTTAAACATGATTTTTCCTTTTAGAATATTTCAAAAAATTCTGGAGGAATTTTTGAAGGTTTAAAATTTTTTAGAAATGCCAATTTAAACGTAGCTTTAAATAAAAGCTCATCATTTCTAAATATTTCTTGATACATAATAATTGAAGCAGATTTTTTCTCAATTAAACTTGTTTTAACTTCTATAATATCACCAAAAACAGCCGATTTTACATAATCAGCTGTTACACTTTTTACCACAAAAAACTCATTATCTTTGTGGGGAGATAAACCTTTTTGAAAAAAAAGTTCACTTCTAGCTCTTTCACAAAATTTTAAATAATTTGCATAATAAACAACACCACCACAATCTGTGTCTTCATAATAGACTCTTATTATCAATTAAAAACTCCATATACTTAACATTTAGGTTTATTCTACACTCTTAAGTGTAAAAATGATGTTAATTTTATTCTAACAAACATATTGATTTTTGGCCATTCTTAGATTTAAAAGTTAATTATGTTAAAATCAACTTTTAAATTACATATATTTCAAGGTGTCTTTTGTGTCTATTTTTGCTTTACAGTCTTTAGTTGGTGGTTTTCTAGATGAGGATTTAGAACATTTTAATAAAAAATTTGATGACTGGTGTATTCAATTTGAGAGTTATGATGATGCTATGGATATAATGCAAACTCTTGAAAATCAAGAATCTATAGATATTGTTGAAATAACACCATTAAGTTATCCGAAGTATTTTTTTACTAACCTGCAAGGTACTATTTATGCTACAAGACAGATTGAAAATAAAATTATTTGTATTGTAGAACCAGCTATGGGTTCTAACTTTAGAATTGCAATATGTGATCTTAAAACAAGCAATGTAAGACTAACAAAAACACACTACAAAAGCATTCCAAGTGCTGAAGGTGCTTTTGCTAATTTTAGTGAATAGGAATATAAACTCTTATTTCTATTACTAACTTATTCTAATACATCTGGTTTTCCAATATAAAAACCTTGTGAAAAGTCTACATCTATACCTTTTACTATTGAAAAAATATTTTCATTACACACATATTCTGCAATTGTTTTTGAACCCATTTTTTTAGCAAAATCTACGATAGTCTCAACAATAATTTGATGTTTTTTGTTCCCTTCAATATTTTTTATTAAAGAACCATCTATTTTAATATAATCTACATTCAACTTTAAAATATGTTCAAAATTTGAATAACCTGTTCCAAAATCATCAATAGCAATTTTTGCTCCAAGTGATTTTATTTGAGTAATAAAACTTTCAACTTCATCATAGTTTTCAATTCCCTCTGATTCTAATATCTCAAAAACAATTCTTGAAGCTGTATTTGTTTTTATGATTGTACTTATAATTTCTTGAACTGTATTTGCATCTTTAATATCATCTATTGATAAGTTTACAGAAAAAGTTTCACTTCTATCTTTGAAAGCATTACAAGATTGATGAATAACCTCTTTTGTAATGTGAGAATAAAGTTTCATTTTTTTTGCAATTGGTAAAAAGCATAAAGGTGGAACTATTTTATTGTTGTTATCAATCATTCTAACTAAAGTTTCATATTTATTAATTTCACCTGTTTTAGTATCCATAATTGCTTGATAATGACAGATTATTCTATTATCTAATAGTGCTTCTCTTATTGAAGTTGCCATTGCGATATTTTGTTTATATTTCTCTTCTATGTTTGCATTTTCTTCATACACTGCAATCTTTATTTTTTATTCTCTTGCATAATGCACAGCAATATCTGCTTTTGTAAGAAGTCTATCTTTAGCTTTTGCAATTCCAGCAGATAATTGAATATGAATATTTTCATCTTCTATATGAAATAACTCTTCTTCAAATAAAGATAAAAGATTTTCTACATTATGTTTTATCATTTCAATAGAAATATCTTCATAATATAAAATAGCAAACTCATCCCCATCAATTCTATATATTTCTAAATCCAATTTTAAAAACCAAAGAGCTATATCATGTAAAACTTTATCACCATTGTCTGTACCAAAAAAATCATTTACCTCTTTAAATTCATCAATATTAAAAATGACACAAGCTGTTGGTGCTTTCATATTTATATCTAAAAGTATTTTTTGTCTATTTGGTAAAGTTGTTAGTTGGTCAAAATATGCAAGTTTTTCATTTTCTTTTTTCAATAGAACTTGAGCTGTAATATCTCTTCCACTTCCAATAGTTCCTATTAAATTTCCCTCTTCATCATGTAAAGGTGCTTTATTTACATCTAAATAAACAAGTTCACCTTTTATATTTCCATACTCTTCAAATCTCATTGGTTTCATATTCTCAAGAACTACATAATCAGAATTAAAACATAACTCTCCAAAAGTATGCCATTTCTTATTCTCGGGGTGTTTATTTCTTTCTCTTGTGGCAAAAAAAACATCAACTTGTCCAATTACTTCTTCAGGTGTTGCCATTAGAAGATTTTTACAAATTGAGTCATTAGCATATAAATATCTACCTTCTAAATCTTTTGCCCATAACATATCTGGTAAGTGTTTTGAAATAAGTTTTAGAAAATTATCAGTTTGTAAAGTTGGATTCATGAAGTTATGCCTTTTTCAAATAAATAATGAAATAATAATAATTTTTAATATATTTTATATAGCTAATAATAGTTATTATGAGGATTATACACTAAAAAAATCTAAATTGTTTAATTTTATAATTAAAATTATAATAATTTTTGAGGAGTTAAAAATCTAAGATACACACTATTTTAATAGATGTGTATCTTATAATAGTTATTTATAAGGAGTATATTTCTAATTAATTAGAACAGTTGATTTCTCTAATTTTATTTAATAAATCAAATACTATTTCAATATTCTCTTCTATCACTTTTGTTGTTGCAAATATTTGTTCATTATCAGCTTTATTGGCATATAAATCAACAGTTTTTTGTACAAATTCATGTACTTTTTTATGTGCGATTTTTAAATCACCCCACTCTTTTGATTTTGCAAAATGTTTATCTTCATTTGCATCTAACCATTTACCCAAATTACATTCGTGAGCATTTTTAACTGTAAATTTAAATCCCTCTTTACATTGGGCAAAGTTTACGTTTTTAAAATTAATATGATCAGATTTTAATCTATTTATATCAATAATCATATTTGTATCACAAACTCTTTTATGGGCATTTCTATCAAAACTTGTTTGATTTATTGTACTTTGTAAATGTGTTACTAAATTTGATGTTTTAGCTGCCATATCATTTATTGTTGAAGCTAATGCTGCATTTTGTTGAGTTGCTTGGTCAAGAGAATTCACTGTATCATTAATTTGAGCCATTGCTAATTGTTGCTCTTTTGAAGCATTTGCAACATCTTCAATTAATTTTGTAGTAACAACGATATTTTCATTTAAGTCATTATATCCTTCAATCATTTTTGAAGTAATCTCTTTCCCTTCTTTTGCTTTTATTGTTGCATTTGAAACTATAGATTTTATCTCATTTGCAGCATCAGCACTTCTTGAAGCTAGATTTCTAACTTCTGCTGCAACTACTGCAAATCCTTTTCCTGCTTCTCCAGCAGTTGCTGCTTCAACTGCTGCATTAAGTGAAAGAATATTTGTTTGGAAAGCAATTTGATCAATTACTGAAATTGCTTCATTTATCGCAATTACTTGATTATTTATCTCTTCCATAGAAGTGGCTGTTTTATAAGCTAATTCTTTTCCTGTATTACTTGATTTTGTAACATTTGTAGCATATAAAGCCATTTTAACAGCATTTTCACTACTTCTTGAAACTGTTGCAGAAATCTCTTCAATAGCAGCTGCAGTTTCTTCTAGCGATGCTGCTTGAATGTTAGATGAATTACTTAATTTTTTAGATGCATTTTCTAACTCACCTGCACTTGAAGTTAATTCATTATTTGATTTTTCTATTAAACACATTACTTCATTAATTGAAGATTGAGTAACTTTCGCTCCACTTAATAAAGAAGCTACCATTCCTGTTAGATTTTCAATATGTGGGATTTGATAATCATATTTTGCATTTGATAAGGCAACTAATGTTTCACTTAATATTGTAAGATTTTTTTGCATTCTTTCAATCATGCTATTAATTTCATTTACTAAAGAACCAACACCTTCTGAATGGGCTTTGCCTTTTACTCTATCATTCAATAATCCAGCATTTACTTTTCCAATTATTTGTCTTGATTCCTCAATTACAATTTGATCTTGAATTAAACCTTTTTCTATAGAATCTAAATAGTTATTAAAACTATTTACAACATCCCCTATTTCATCATTTGATTTCACTTCTATTCTAGAATTTTGAGATGAACTATTTGAACTAATTGTATCTATAGAATTTTTTAGATTAAATATTGGGGTAAGGATATTATTTTTCATATTTAATAAAGAGATAATCATTGTAATTAAAAGTGCAACAACTAAAATAATCAAAGCAACCCAAATAATATATGAAGCATGATTAATAGCAATTAGAACATACTCTTTTGGTTCAGCTGTTAGGGCAATTCCTAGTTTTTTACCGTTAAAATCAACAATATCCATATAAGTATAAAAATATTTTTCAGACATTAAATATTTATCATTAAATAGTTTATTAAAATCTATTTTTTTGCTATCTTCTAAAAACTCTTTATTAATAGATTTTTGAGAAATTAGATAATCATTTAATTTATTCTCTGCTTTTACTTCTGAAACTGCTAATTTACTATCCATCAAAAGTAAAAAAGCTTTACCTTGTTCATCAAAAGAAGTTGCAACTGAATTGATACCTTGCATAAACTCCATTGAACCCACATGTTTTTTATTTTCATCAAATATCGGAACAACAGAACGAATACTTAATCCTGCATCTCCCACTTCAAAAGTATTAACAGCTGTTTTTTCACTATTAACTTTTACAACACTTGGTCTAAAAGAGCTTAAATCATCCCCAAACTTTTCTGGTTTCCATGATCTTAAAAAAGAGTGGTTATCTTTTGTGTGAATATGAATTTGAATATTCTGAAAAGGTGTTGATTTTTTCATATTATCAGATAGAGTTTCTAGTGCATCAATAGCCATTTGTCTATTATTTGTAGCAAGTGCACTTTTAATTGATGAGTCATTTGAGATAGAAATTGCATTTGAAATACCCACTTCAAACTTACCATCAATTTTTATTTTTGATAATGTTTCTAACTCTGTTTTCACGTCATTGTAAACTTCTTTAGTTAAATCGTTTTTATATTTATTAAGTATAAAATAACCTATAACTAAAACTAATATTGTCACTATTATGTTTATTAATGTGAACTTTTTTCCTATTGTCAAATCTTTCATTCTTATCCTTCTGCAAAAATAACGAATATTTTATTATGTTATTTTAAAATTGAAGATTAAAAGAGCCTAAAATAGGGATAAAATAATATTATCTGGGAGAATATAACATTTCTTTTTAGATAATTTCTATTTTTAAAGAATTTATTTTAAAGAATCACTTATTATTTACAAAATAAAAATTAATAAAACCTTTAATCTATGTAATTTAATTTATTACATAGATTATAAGAGGAAGTAAAAATAAAATAGCAATAGTACTTGATGCTGTCATAACTGCAATCTCATTAGCTGGTCCATTAAATCTTAGAGCAAACAGATAACTTGTTGTTGCAATTGGCATAGAATATTGAATTACTAATGTATTTATAATTGTTTGATCAAATGTTCCAAAAGATAAAGTAATATAAACTACTATAAATCCAATTATTACTCTCGCTACTCCCATTCTAATAGCTTTTATATTCTCTCCAATTTTTATACCAACTAATGATGAACCAAAGGCAATAAGCATTAAAGGAATTACAATACCACCCAACATATGGCAAACTTCAACTATCACAGAAGGTACTTGGGTTTGAGTTCCTTTAAAAAACAGTGCAATAACAAGTGCATATAAAACAGGAGTTTGCATTGCTTTTTTTAAATTTAATGAATTATTAGCTAACCATAAACCAACTGTAAAATGATAGATATTGATTAAAGTAGAAAATGTAATAGCATAGATAAATGCTGTTTCACCCAATAATACATAAACGATTGGAATACCAAGTCCTCCCGTGTTTGGAAAAATAAAACTTTGAAGAAATGGTCTTATTGGTTTAGCTTCTAATTTTAGATAAATAACTGTAAATATTGTACAAATAATAATTAGTGCTGTTCCATATATTAAAATAGTTAGCATATTATCAATTGTTAAATCTTTATTGTTTATTGATGCAATTAATAGTGCAGGAGTTCCAAGATTCATCAATAAAGAACTAATCATTTCTTTATCAAAAGGTAACTCTTTCTTTTTCCAGTAATATCCAATAATTATAAGTATTACAATTGGCATAAGTTTATTAAATAATAAATCAATCATTTTGAATCCTCCTTGTTTTTTCTAACTATAAACAATTTAGAGTATAATGTCAAATAATACAATATTATATACTATATAATGGATTGCAATATGGAATCGGCACTTTTAAAAGTTTTTGTAGCAGTAGCAAACAAAAAAAGTATCTCTTTAGGGGCACTTGAACTTAACTTTACACAATCAAATGTAACTCTTAGAATCAAACAATTAGAAAAAACCTTAGGTTATTTACTTTTTCATAGAATTCCTTCTGGTGTAATTCTTACAAAAGAAGGTGAAAAGCTTTATCCTATGGCAGTTGAAATAGTAAAAAAAGTAGAAGAAGCAGAACTTAAAATGAAAAATATCACTCATCAAGATATACTTCGTATAGGTTCAGGACAAGCAAATGTTGCTCTAAGATTATTACCATTTATAAATAAATTAAATAAAAAATTCCCAAATATGGAGTTAGAACTTTTTGCAAATGCAAACCCACAAATTTTAGAAAGATTATTAGATTATAAACTCGATATTGCATTTTTAACAGGAAAACCTAATCATAAAGATTTAATTGTTTTAAATAAATTTTATGATGATTTATATTTAGTCGAATCAAAAAATGAAAATAGTAATAATTGTTTAATAGCTTACAAACAAGATAGTACCCATTATAAATTTTTACTTGAACATGAAAAAAATCAAGGTAATTTTGATTTTAAAACTATTTTTATTGAAAATTATGAAGTGATGTTAGGTTGCGTAAAAGCAGGCATGGGGAAAGCTTATGTATCTAAAAAAATTATTGATAAATATGGATTATCAGAAGATTTAAAACTTACAAAATTACCAAATGAGTTAGAAACTCATTTGATATGTAGAAAAGATTGCATACCTATGATTAGTGATTATTTGAAAAAAATGAAATTAGATTAATTTACTTATTTGTAAATTTGTAAAGAAAATCATTTATTGCATTAAAAACAATTTCAGGTTGTTCTTCAGGCACAAAATGTCCACAATTTTCAACTCCAAAACCTGAAACATTAGATGCAAATTTTTTCCAACCCTCTAAAACATCCCAAATGTTTCCTACAACTCCATTTTTCCCCCATAAAACTAATAGTGGAGTATTAATAACTCTTTGTCTATCAAGTTCATCATGTTCTAAATCAATTGTATTTGAAGCTCTATAATCTTCTGAAATAGCATGAACACAAGCTGGATTTGAATAATGTCTTATATACTCTTGAAGTACATCTTCTGGAAACATCTCTTTAACAGAATCACTTGTTGCTTTATTTAATAAATTTCTTCTTATAAAGTAGTCTGGATTTGAACCTAAAAAAGTTTCGGGAAATGGTTTTGGTTGAATATAAAAAAACCAATGCCAATACTTTGTAGCAAACTCTCTGTTTGTTTGTTCATACATATCATAAGTGGGTAAAATATCCATCATTGTACAAGTTAATACTTTATCTTCATGGTCTAAAACTAGCCTATGTGCCACTCTTGCACCTCTATCATGGGAAACTATATGAAATTTATCAAATCCTAGTTTTTTCATTACGCTTACTTGATCTTGTGCCATAACTCTTTTTGAATAGTTTGAATGGTCATCATAACCTTCAGGTTTAGAACTATCTCCATAACCTCTTAAATCTGTTGCAATCACAACATAATTTTTTGCTAATTTAGAAGCAATTCCTCTCCAAATAAGATAAGATTCTGGATGACCGTGTAAAAGTAAAATAGCTTCTTTTCCCTTTCCTGCAATTAGAGTATTTATTTTTATTCCATCTTCCACTTCAATAAATTTTTGCTCAAACTCAGGGAAATATTTTTTAGCTACACTATTCATCTGTTCTCCTTTAGCTGTTTTTTGATCAACTCTTTAATCCCGCCATGTTCTAAAATATTTAAAACATAATCACTCATTGGTTCAATTGACGCAACTTTACCATTTTCATTAGAAACTATACCTTTTTCTAAATCAACTTCTAAACTTTCACCATCTTTAACTAAAGAAGATATTTGTGGACAAATAATTACAGGAAGCCCAAGATTTATTGCATTTCTATAAAAAATTCTTCCAAAAGATTCTGCCAAAATTAAACTAACTCCTACAGCTTTTAATGTAATAGCAGCATGTTCTCTTGAGCTACCACATCCAAAATTTGTTCCAGCAACAATCATATCACCTACATTAATTTTTTCTACAAATTTTTCATCAGCTCCATACATTGCGTATTTTTTCACATCTTCTACATCTGTATATTGAACAAATCTACCTGGATATATTTGGTCCGTATCAACATTATTTCCAAATAAAAATAGTTTGCCATTAATTAATTTTTTCATAATCTATCCTTAATTTGTATAATTTGTAGGGTCAACAATTTTACCCTCTAAGGCAGCTGCTGCAACGGCTGCTGGTGAACCTAAAAAGATTTGAGCACTTGAATGTCCCATACGACCAGGAAAATTTCTATTTGTTGTAGTTATACATCTCTCCCCTGAAGTTAACATTCCTTGATGGGTTCCTAAACATGCGGCACAACCAGGTGTTACAAAGGTTGCACCAGCTTTGACTAAAGTTTGAACATCTCCATTTTCCATTGAAGTTAAAAATACCTCTTTTGAGGCAGGAACTATTACAAATCTTGTTCTTGAAGCTATTTTTTTATCTTTTAAAATAGATGCAGCAATTGCAATATCTTCTGACCTTCCACCCGTACAAGAACCAAGATAAGCTTGGTCAATCTCTTGCCCAATATATTTAGTTATATCATATACATTATCAACACTAAATGGAGCAGAAATTTGTGGTTTTAGATTTGTAATATCAAAAGTCACTTCTGCTTCATACTTAAAATCCTCATCCGTATAAAATATCTCATACTCTTTGGTAACTCTTTCTTCTAAAAATTTCATTGTGATTTCATCTGGTTGAATATATGAAGTTTTTGCACCCATTTCTGTACTCATATTACACATGGCCATTCTCTCAGAAATACTTAAATGTTTTAAGGCACTACCACCAAACTCTACAGCTTTATATACCGCAAAATCAGCACCTAATTTACCAATTGCATGTAAAATCATATCTTTAGCATATACACCTTTAGAAGGTACTCCTTCAAAGTTTATTTTTATGATTTCTGGCACTCTAAACCAAAGTTTTCCAGTTGCTAGAATAATTGCTAAATCAGTTGCACCAACACCTGTACCAAACGCTCCAAATGCTCCATGAGTTGTTGTATGGGAATCAGTAATTACAACTATTTCTCCTGGATATGCTAAACCTTTATCTACAAGTACTTGATGACATACTCCTTGGTCTATATCCATAAGTAAATCAATTCCTTGCTCCCAACAAAACTCTCTAAACTCTTTTTGGTTTTGAGCTTGTTGTATAGTTGAAGCTGGTGCATAATGATCTAAAAACATAATTACTTTTGAGGGGTCATAAACTTTTTTTGCACCCATTTCAAAAAAAGATCTAATAGTTTGTAAATATAAATCATTGATTCCTGCCATATCAATTTCACAATTTACTATTTCACCAGTTTTTACACTATCTTTTCCTGCTTTTTTTGCAAGTAATTTTTCAATAGCATGCATAAATATTCCTTTATCAATTTTTTGAATTATAAAACTATTTAGAGTATTATGTCAAATGATATATAGTCATACTTTGCATTAGGATTAGTAATATGGAATCATCACTTTTAAAAGTTTTTGTCGCTGTTGCAAACAAAAAATCAATCTCTTTAGGAGCGCAAGATTTAGGTGTAACTCAATCAAATGTAACCCATAGAATAAAACAGTTAGAAAAAGTTGTAGGATACTTATTATTTCATAGAGTTCCCAAAGGTGTAATTCTTACAAAAGAAGGAGAAAAACTCTATCCTTTTGCAATGGATATTGTAAAAAAAACTGAAGAAGCAGAACTTCAAATGAAAAATATCTCCCATCAAGAACTCTTACGAATAGGAACATCTCAGGCAAATGCTGCAGTTAGACTTCTTGAATTTTGTGAAAAGCTAAATAAAAAATATCCTGATATGAAAATAGAAATTTCTACAAATGGAACACCTACAGTTATAGCAGACTTAGTTGACTATAAAATTGATATTGGTTTTGTAGCAGGAAACCCAAATCATGACGAAATAATTGTATTAAATAAGTTTGATGATGACTTATATTTTATTGAATCTAAAACAAAAGAAACACCAAACTGTCTAATTGGATATAGAGAAAATAGTACCCATTTTCTCTACTTACAAGAGTATATGAAAAAACAAGGAAATAGTAATTTTAAAACTATGATTATTCAAAACTATGATGTTATGCAAGGGTTTGTAAAAGCTGGTTTTGGCAAAGCTTTTTTATCAAAGGCATTAATCGATAAATATGGATATTCAAATGATTTTCTATTAAAAAAAATAGAAAATGCAGATGAAGATTTAGCTACATATTTAATATGTAGAAAAGATTATATGCCTATGATAAGTAATTATCTAAGAAAAATAAAGTTATGACTTTTACTTTTAAAATCACTATTTTACATCTAAATTCATAGAGTCATTAAAATGGGCTAACTAAAATTAGTTAGCCCATTGGATATAAAATTTCTTTTTGAATACTCTCTATTTTTGATAATAATTCATCATCAATTTTAAATTTAAATGCTGCTAATGATTCATCTAATTGATTAAGAGTTCTAGCTCCAATAATTGTAGAAGCAACAAAATCAAAATGTTTTGAATATGCAACTGCTAAAGTAACTGGTGAAATTCCATATTCACGTGCTAGTTCAATATATTTTGCAGTTGCTGCAATTGTTTTATCATTTACAAATCTTGTAGCTTGGGCTTGAACTCTTGGATTTTCATGTCTCATATATGCTGTAAATCTAGCATCTTCAGGATAAAAAGCATTATTATATTTTCCACTTAAAACTCCTCCACCAATTGGAGAATATGGAAGTAAAGAGATATTCTCTTTTTTACAAACTGTTGATAATTCATCTAAAAATCTAGGATTTAAAAGTGAAAAATTATTTTGAATAGATTCAAATCTAGCTAAATTTTTATTTTTTGAAGTTTCATTTGCTTTTGTAAGTCCATAAGCTGTGTCATTTGAAGTTCCAATATATCTTACTTTTCCTTCACGAACTAACTCATCAAAAGCTTTTAAAGACTCTTCAATTGGCACAATAGTATCCGGCCAATGCATTTGATAAAGGTCAATATAATCAGTATCAAGTCTTTTTAAACTTCCCTCAATTGCTCTTTTAATGTGAAAAGAATCAATTGCAGTTAAGCCATGACGAGTTGGTGGAACAAACCATCCTGATGCTGCACCACTTACTTTTGTAGCAAGTATTATAGAATCTCTTTCTTTTGTTTTTAACCACTCACCAACGATTAATTCAGTTGTTCCTTCATAAGATTTTTTTGGTGGAACTGGATAAATCTCAGCTGTATCATAAAAATTTATTCCACTATCATATGCTTTATCTAAAATTTTAAAAGCTTCTTGTTTTGATGCACTTGAACCAAAAGTCATAGTTCCCATACAAATTGAACTAACTCGAAGTCCACTTCTTCCTATATATCTAAAATCCATAATATTTCCTTCATATTTTTATAAAGATAAATTATAACTACTTAAAAAAAACATTTGCATTAAATTTTATTCCATTATGCAAATTTCTTTTTTCTTCATATGAATTAAAGTTTGTCTTGCAACCAATAAAACTACAATTGTTGTAATGAATATTAAAAAATAAGCTAAAAATGAGTAAAACCAATAGTTTGTTAATTCATACATCAAAATAGTAGCTAGGGTAATTGCAGCCATTGGAAAAGTAAATGCCCACCAAGAGATAAAAAATTTAATATTTATGAAATTTTTATACATTACAAAAACTAAAATCGTAAAAAACAATCCCAGATTAAACAAAATCTGCGCAAAAAAATCTAAATTGCCAGTTAGTTTTATATATGAAATAAATCCAATAGCAGGTGGAGCAATAAGAATAAAAAGTGTTGGCATAAATTTTGGCATAAACTGCGCATGAAAAATGATTCTATTTAAAATTATTGCAAACAAAATAATCCAAAAGAAAATACCAATTGAGAAATAAAAATATAATACTGCATCATTTACAAAACCTTTTCCAGCTATTGGAACAATTAAATTTCCAACAATTGGAATAAACCAAGCAGGATTTGAGTGTTGCATTTCAAGATTGTTGTTTATCCAAAATTTAATAGTATAAAAAGTGAAAAATATATGTAAAACTGCTCCAATAAAAAATAAGCTTTGAGATACTAAATCAATATTGTGTCTAAAAACCATTGATAAAAGAAGTGTTGAAATTGATGAAGCTGCAAAAAAGTTAATTCTAACTGGATGGGAGAACTCTTTTTTTACTTCATCTTTGTATTTTATTATTTTTGAAATATACGTATACACAACTATTAGAAATACAATAGTTGTAATTATCATCATAAGTGTTGAAATAAAAGCAGGCAGTTGTAAAACTTCACTACCTCTTCTATAAACCAAAGTTAAACCCGCAAGTCCCATAATAGTTGCAAACATCATTATTGGAAAGAATTGTAGCCTATTTGAAGGAATTGATTTAATTGACTCTTCTTGCATTATTAAATCCTATTAAGAATAATTTAATATAATTAGAAAAAAATTCATAAAGGTAAGTTTTGGCGAAAAATAAAAAAGTTACAATTGATTTAAGTAAAGAAAATCTCTTTTTTGAGGAGAGAAATCAAACTATAAAACTCTTGTCTTTTAAAACTCAAACTATGAGTTTAGATATTGCAATTTATGAAAAAGATAAGTTTATCAAAAATAGTACAATGGTATTTGCTCACTTGCCAAAAAAATTAAAAGCTAGGTTAAATCCCAGTTCTTAAACATATTTTCTAATTATTTTCATAATTATAACTTATGATTTTTAAATTAACTTAAATTATAATTCTTTTATTAGGAAACTCAAGAAATTAAAGAGTACACAATTTTACACATTTAATTAATTATAATATTCATAAATTTACAACAGGAATATAAATAATAATGAAATTAATAATATTAACTTTGACATTTTGTGTAAGTTTATTTGCTTGGGATTTCAAGTACAACGAACTTTCAGAAAATGAAACAGATTTAACAAAAACACTTATAAAAATTGGTCAACCTTATGGATTAGGACTTGAATTAGCTTCAATTGGAATTGTTGAGACAAGATTAGGGAAATTTAAATCACGTAATAATTATATTTGTGGAATGCATCAAATCAATACAAATATAGCTATGAAAAGATTAAATAGTAATGGTGATGTAAAACAATTGTGTGAAGAAGTTAGAAAAAACAAAAATCTTAGTTCAATTCTTGCATTAAAAGAGTTGATTTATTGGAAAAAGTACTCTAACAACAATCTTTCAAGTATGATTAAAAGCTACAATACCGGTTTTAAAAGCTCAAATTATAGTAAAGAATATTTCAGAAGATTTACTATTGTGTACAATGAATTAAAGAAAAGAAGCGATTTAGTAAACAGCTAAAACTTAACTTTAGTGAAAATTCAATACAATAGCAAAAAAATATCAAGGTAAATAATGGGAAGAGCCAACAATTCAAGTGTAGATACAACAAAAGGTGATAGATTAGCAAAAAAAATGAATGAAAAAAGAAACATTCTAAAAGCAGGATTTGCACCAGATGGAAGTGAAAAAAAAGAACAAATAGTAAATGCTAGAAAAGCTGCAAATGTTCAAGCAGAAAAAGAAAAAAGAAAAAAGAATGCAAAACTAGCAAAAGCCGCAAAGAAAAAAAATAAAAAGAAATAATTCAATTTCAACTCAAAGCTACAATTTATGAATTGGTTAGCACATGTTTTTTTATCAGAACAAAATATTGATTTTCAAATAGGCAATTTCTTAGCTGACCCTTTAAAGGGTCGATTATGGGAAGATGCAACTATAGATATGAAAAAAGGTATGTTTACCCATAAAATCATAGATTCATATACAGATTCCCACGAAATTGTAAGTTGTAGTAAAAGAAGGTTAAGAGAAAAAGGTTTACTAAAACCTGTTATTATTGACTTAACTTATGACTACTTTTTAACAAAAAACTGGGATGAATTTTGTCATACTCCAATAAAAGAGTTTTCAAAAGTTTTTTATCACGAAGCAAATCAGCGAACTCAAGTTTTACCAAATCATGCAAATATTCCAATTTATAATATGATTGAGCGAGATTTGTTAAATAAATATCACAATTTAGAACAACTAAAAACTTCCTTTGAAAGAATGGATAGAAGATTATCTCCAAGACTTAAACAAAGGGAAACAGCTCTTAGTTATTTTGATAGTGTTGTAAAAAATATAGATGAACTTGAAAAAGATTTTTTAGAATTTTTTCCACAACTAACTACAAAAATAAAAAGTGATTTAGATAAAAATAAAATAAAACATTGGAAATTATAATAGATATTTTTTTATCTTATTAAAATTATTTCTTAACATCGTATGTAAATATGTTCCAAAAACATTATCATTTTTAAAAGCAGCATATGTTCCATCACTGCTGTTTTTTTTGTAAAGTTTATACTCCCCTACTTTTTCTTCATCTATTAATCTTGTATAATGAAAAGCATGTCCAGTTATTCCTAAATCATTTTCATAATATCCCATTCGATAAAATCTTTTTCCTAAAGTAAAATCTAAAGGTATTAATCCCATCATTTTCCTATCATCAACTCTATTTGATAAAAACAGTAATCCTGCGCACTCGCCATAAATTGCTTTTTTTTCTTGTGCATGGGTTAATAAAGAGTTCTTAAAATCATTAGAGTTCTCTATTTTTTCATAAGCCTCTTTTGTTTCTATATATCCACCAACAATAAAAACAATATCA
>JBBRXF010000038.1:0-19806 GCA_038248665.1 Campylobacterales bacterium
CTATCAATTGTTGAAATTTCAAGGGCTTTATATAAAGAATAAGAAAAAATTGAAAGAATTATAAGTTGTATAAAAAAACTATAAAGTAAAAGTCTTTTTTTTATTGATAGATTAGTTGTCACTTATTTTAAATCCTATTCCTCTTATTGTTTTAATCAATTTTTTATCGAAATTCTTATCTATTTTATTTCTTAATCTATAAATATATACATTTACAACATTACTCATATTTGAATCTTCAAAAGAGCTAAGTGCTGAATTTATTGCTGTTTCACTTAAAACTCTATCTTTATTTTTTATTAGATATTCAAGTAAAGTGAACTCTTTTGCAGTTAATATAATATTCTCATTGGCTCTTATTGCAGTTTTATTTAATAAATCAAGTTCTAAATCAGCAATAGAAATTTTTGTTTGTGAAGTAGTTTGCGTTCTTAGTTGAACTCTAATTCTTGCAAGTAATTCAGCAAAGGAAAAAGGTTTAGGTAAATAATCATTTGCTCCAATATCTAAGCCTTTTATTTTATCTTCAATTGAGTCTTTTGCTGTTAGCATTATAATTGGAGTTTGATTATTAGAGTTTCTTAAACTTTTACAAACTTCCATACCATCTTTTATTGGAAGCATAATATCAAGTAAAATTAAATCATATTCATTTACACTAGCAAGATATAAGCCCTCATCACCATTTGTTGAGGAATCAACTGTATAGCATTCTTCTTCTAAACCTTTTTTTAAAAAGTTAATTATTTTTATGTCGTCTTCTATTATTAAAATTTTCATAAATTATTCTACACTTTTTGTTATTAATTTAAGAATAGTTATTTCAGCATTTGCTTTGTATCTTAGGTTTATTCCCCAAGTACCTATTCCTTTATTTACATAAATAGCTGTATTTTTTTTATAAAAAAGACCTGCTAAAAAAGGTTGAACAATTCTTACTAAATAATGAAAAGGGTAAATCTGTCCACCATGGGTATGTCCACATAAAAATAAATTAGCTTTTGAATCCACTGCTATTTTATAATCTTTTGGCTGATGGGAGATGAAAATAGAGGCTTCATTTAAAAGATAGTTTTTTATCTTTTCTTCTTCTCTTTTTATTTTGAAAAATTTTGAAAATCTATCTGGCAATCCAGCTAAATGTATAATTTCATTTTTATAAATAATTACAGTGCAATTATTATCCATAAAAATAAAATTTGTTAGTTCTTCTTTTAAATCATTTAAACCATAAAACAGGTCATGATTCCCACTTATGTAATAAACTTTTCCTTTTAAAGTATTTAGAATTTGAAGTTTCTCTTTTATGAATTTTACTTTTGTATCTATAATATCGCCAGTAATTACAATAAAATCAAAAGTTTGTGTATTGCATAAAACTACAAGCTCTTCGATTTGTGAAATAGTTGTTTTTTTATTTATATGTAAATCACTTAAATGCAGGATTTTTAAATCATCTAATTTTTTATTTGTAACCAATATTTCTACTGTTTGAAGATTAGTAAGAGTCATTAAAAACTCTTTCTAACTCTTCTTTTGATGAGATATATTTAATATCTTTTACTTTTGCATCTTTAATTATATAAACACTTACTTTATGCTCTTTCTCTAAAAACTTTTTACTATTTTCATTATGAATCAATAAAATATCATAGTTATACTCTCTAAGTTTTGGAATAACAAACATTTTTACAATAAGTGATGAGACATTTGAAATATTATCTATAAAAACAGTAGCGTTCTTATCTAAAAAGTCACTATCTTTTGAAGATAAAAAATCATTTACTAACTCTACATTTTCTTTTTTAGAAGTAACAATGATTTTTGAAGTTTTATCATTTATTGTATGAATCTTATCAAACTGATTTGGTAATGAAAAACTACTTATTTTATCATCTATTTTTAAAGTAGATGCCTTTACAAAAATGCAAATAAGGACTAATAAAATAAGTTTTTTTTTCATCTATTTAGCTTCTAGTGTTATATTATAAGAGATATCTGTTTGGTTTCTAACTGTTAAAAACATCATTGTTGGTGGTTCAAGTGAAAAATCTGTTAGATTAAATGAAAAACCACCAGTTAATAAAAGCTGATTATTTTGTTTATTAATAAAAATCTTTGCTTTGATATTTCTTTGAACTCCATTTAAAGTTAGAACACCTTTTATTTCATAATCCACATCTACTTTTGTGATACTTCTAATATCAAAAGTGATTGTTTTGAATTTTTCTGCTTGTAGTAATTCATACATATGTTCATCTCTAGTTTTTTTATCACTAATTAAAGATATAGTATCAAAATAGATTTTTCCTTTGATTGATTCTATTGAGTCATTCATTGTTAAATCAGCTTTGACATCTTTTGTAGATGGATTTATTTGACTATCTCCAAAAACTTCCGTGTGAGCAATTATCTCACCATTTTGAACACTAAGATTACTTGCATTTGCAAATAAAACTAAACTTAATACTATTAATAATTTAAACATATTCTATCTCCTTGTTATTTGGTTTATATTCGCCAATCATTATTTTTAGTATTACTGCTAATAATATAATGGGAACAAATAAAATTAAATTTGCCAAAGCTACAAAAAGCCCAGCGCCAGAAGCCATCCATCCAATAAAAATCATGTAAAAAGTAATTGTTCTAAAATCTTTTTTTACAATAGTTTGTAAAATAACAACATTATAATATGAAATTACTACTGGATAAATTATTGATAAAATAAATCCCTCCCTTAAAAAATAAAATAGATATGAAAGAGCAAATAAACTTATAATTAATAAGCTTTTTTGATTTTTTTCAATTTTGAAGTATAAGGCAGAAAAAACACCAACCATATGAAATAGTGCAATTTGAAAAGTAAAACCATCTCTCCATATAGAAAGAGTTACATCTCTTGAAAGTGATTCGAAAAGAGTTGAATCTAAAAATACCCACAAAACCATCATTAACAATGGAAACTCTTGATTTGAACTTTGACTTAGCTCTTTTTTTGGTAAAAATCTTGAAGCTATCAAGGTAATAGTTGTAAGAATAATTGCAATTATTCCTCTTTCATTAACTTCATAATTAAATAATAAAGTTCCAGTTACATATGAAAGGCAAAGTGCAAGACCAAGTTCTATTATTGAAGCTTTTTTTATCTCATTTATAATTAAAGGAGCCATTGAACCAACTGCAAATCCTAAAATAAATAGTGTTGCAAAATTGAAGTTTGGATATAAAAAACTCATTAGTAACTGAATGATTAAAAATGCAGAAATTTTATTTTTAAAATCAATTTTTATATATGAAACAACAATTGAACCAATAACTCCTCCAATTGGAAGTGGCGCTATTAAAAATAGATTTGAAGAAAAGTATTCAACAATTCCAGTTTGTGCAATAAGAAGATAATAACAAAGTTCACTTGCAATAAAAAATATTAAAATTAATCTTTGCATAACTTCTCCTTTTCATAAAAATAGATTAAATAAACAAATACAAAACTCAAGTCAAATAAACAAATAGCTAAGGCTTCATATCCTAGTTTTCCACTAGCAAAAAGAGCGAAAAATACAGAACTTGCAAATACTCTAATAATCACTGTTAAGTTCATTAAAACCACTTGGCTTGAGGGATTTTTTAAAGCCATATAATGAATGATTCCAGTCATACTTACAAAAGCAAAAACCACATATTCATAAACTCCACTAAAACTAAATCCAATTAAAGGATAAATAAAACTAGCAAGAAGTATTAAAAACACTCCTCCTAATCCATCACTTAAAATTCCAGCAATGTTATAAAGTTCTATTTTTGAATAAGTTCTTAATTTAAAATTTATTTTTATAAAAGCAAAAATAAAAATCAAAGCAAAAAATCCAAAAGCAGTTCTAAATGTCCATAAAACTTCACTTGAGATATTTAAAAAACCAGCTTGAACAAATCCAGAGATACTTAAAACCGTAAATATTCCTAAAAGTGCAAATAGATAACTATTTAAATAGATAGCTTTTTGAAGCTCTTTTATACTGTTTATAAACATAGCAATAACCATAAAAAACACAGATATTCCCATTGCAACATGGGCATGGGCAACGATTAAATCGTTTCTGTGAAATACCCATCTAATTTCAGGAATAAACAAAATATTACCTTCAACATCAACAAACAAAAAAGCCAATATAGAAATCAATAAAGCCTTTTTCGCATGTGGTTCAATATTGCTATCTTTAAACCATCTATATAAAAGTGGAACATATAAAAGTGTTAAATATTGGGCAACCCACTCTTGATTGTAAGTTAGTGGTTCGAAAAATATTCTGTATAAAACCGTTCCAAAATAAAAAACAGTTGGAATAATCCATAAAATATTCCATCTAGCTTTAAACTCACCAATATTTAATAGTTTGATGATTAGATAATAAATTGGAATTAAAGCTAAACTCATTCCTAAAGTATTATCTCCATGAGGACCAGTTACTGTACTTTCAACTTGACCGATAATTGGATTCATTAAAATTAAAAGTGTTATAGGAGCGATTATTACAACCCTTAAACACACTTTTATCCATAAAGGAAGAATTTTGTATAATCTAACAAATTTATATAAAGCGATGATATAAAATACACCTGCAAGTGCTAATAAAAAGTTTAATTCATAAGCAAAATCATAAAAAGCTAAACCTCTATTTTTTCCTAAAAGCAAACTTACAACCATAAAAACCAAAAAGATATACCAAAAAATAGTATAAAGATTTAAGTATCTAAGTCCCTCTTTATCAAAACCAACTTCTTTATTTATAAGTAAAAAAGGCAAATATGAAAGCATCAAGGGAATAAATCCATAAAGCATCAAAGAAATATGAATAGCTCTCATATTTGCTGGATTTAAAGTTTCAGAATTTAAACTAAAACCTAAAAGATTTATTGAATAAACGATTCCAAAAAAAAGTCCAAGTGCAAAAAATGCAATAGATATTTTGAAATTTTTATCTATAAAATTACTAAAATTATTCAATTTTTCCATCCTTTACTTCATAAATTTTATTTGCTAACTGGGCTAAACTTTTATCGTGAGTTGCTACGATAATTGTGGTTCCTTTATTTGCAAAAGTTTTAAACAACTCAAATACATTTAAAGAGTTTTTTGAATCTAAATTACCAGTTGGTTCATCTGCAAAAATGATTTTTGGATTATTTATCAAAGCTCTAGCAATTGCAACTCTTTGTCTTTGACCTCCTGAAATTTCATTTGGATATTTGTCCATTAAATTTTCAATTCCTAAAAGTTTTAACAAATCAAAAATCTCCTCTTTTGAAGCCTTTTCATTTGCAAGATTTATATTTTCTTTTACACTTAAATAATTGATTAAATAGTGGAATTGAAAAATAAAACCAATATTGTTTTTTCTAAAATCATCTATATTTTTTATATCTTTATAGTTTGTATTTTCATAAACAATATCTCCACTAGTTGGTTTTAAAAGCGTTGATAAAATAGATAAAAGCGTAGATTTTCCACTTCCACTTTCTCCAATTATTGCTATAAATTCACCACTTTTTATCTCTAGATTTATATTTTCTAATGCTAAATCTTTATTATAATAGTGAGTTAGATTTGTTACTTTTATCATATTTTATTTCCTTGAATTAACTCAACTGGATCTGTTTTTGCTGCATTTAAAGCTGGAATTATTGAGCCAAAAATAGCCATAGAAATTGAAGTTATAAAGATATAAAAAGCTAATCCATTTGAAATTTCCCCATTTACATAACCTTGTAAACTTGAAATATTTTTAATAGAAAATAAAACAATATGTGAAATGACAAAAGCACTTATAAAACTAGTAAGTCCCAAAATAAAACTTTCAGTCATAATTGAATAAACGATTTTAGAAGTACTTATTCCTAAGGCTCTTTTGATTCCAAATTCACTTTTTCTTTGATTTATTGTGATACTCATTAAACTTACAATTCCTAATAATCCCATAGAAAAAGCAATAAACGAAATAACATTTGATGAGGTTTTTATGATTTTAAATTGATTATAGTTATCCACAAAATTTTGAGTTGATTTAACATCAATTTGTTCACTTATAACTTTTATATCATTGATAATATTTTCAACATTAAAGTTTAGTTCAGTATTTACCATAATCATAGAAGCTGATTTATTAAAAATCTCTCCAGCATCACTAATAGTTAAAACAACTCCACCATTTTCAAAACCAATTTCACTTTTAAAAATTCCAGAGATTTTAAAAGTTTTATTTGCAATTTGAATTTCATTTTTATTTAATAATTGGTCATAAATAGATTTTCCAACAATTACTTCATTTTTATTTGGATAATTTCCAGCAATTAATTCATAATTTTTAAATCTATTAGAACTTGCTCCATAAACAGCAACTATTGGAAGTTTTTCAACGGGACTTGCTCCAACAATTAAAGCAGTTGATTCAAGTACTCCTTTTATTTTATTTATTTGTTCTATTAAATTTATATCTACGTTTGAAAAAAATGTATCAGAAATTTTTGCTTGAGTAATAATAATATCTCCATCACTTTTAAGCATTGAGGAGTACATTGTGATTATTCCATTTGAAATAGAGCTAATTAAAAAAATAGAAACTATTGAGAAAATTAAGCTTAGATAAATAAGTATAGTTTTTAATTTATTAGCCATTAAAGCTTTAAACGCGAATGCAATCAAGATTATCCTTTTATATTTTTGAAAGTTTAATCTTTGAATATGAATTAACAATGAATTAAATATGAAGTTTTGTTCATAATTGGATAGAATAACAAAAAAATAATTGGTTGGAAAATGAAAAAAGAGTTAATAGATATAATAAAAGAAGCTGGAAAGATTTTAAAAAAGGGATATTATTCAAATAAAGATATTACTTTTAAAGCAAAAAAAGATTTAGTAACAGAGTTTGATGTGGCAGTTGAAACATATTTAAAAAAGAAATTCTCAAAAAAATTCAAAAAGTTTAATATAATCGCAGAAGAATCAGACAATGCAAATAAAGAGTTTAATAACTCAATAATAATTGACCCAATAGATGGAACAACAAACTTTGTAAATGGAGTTCCACATACTGCAATTTCTGTTGGAGTTTATAAGAATAAAAAACCATATTTAGCAATAGTTTATAATCCAATTTTAGATGAATTATATACTGCAAAAATTGGCAAAGGTGCTTTTTTAAATGGTAAAAGATTAAAAGTTAGCCTTGAAGATAATTTTCAAAAATCACTTTTAGCAACAGGTTTTCCATATACAAGTGGAACAGATGAAAATGACTTAAATGATGTTGTAAAAAAAATAAAAGATGTACTTCCTTTATGTCAAGATTTAAGAAGATTAGGTTCAGCATCACTTGATTTATGTTATGTTGCACGTGGCGTTTATGAGGGATATTATGAGATGAATTTAAAAGCTTGGGATGTAAGTGCAGGAATTTTAATACTTACAGAAGCAGGTGGACAAATTTCAAACATAAATGGAAAAGAATATACTTTATTTGAAGATAAATATTTACTTGCAACAAATGGCAAAATTCATAATGAGCTTGTGAAAAATTTGAATTTGTAAAATAACAGAAGAGTTACGAAAAGTACATATTTAGTAACTATTAAATATAATATATATAATAAATTTAAAAAGGTTTTTTTAATGTGTGGAATAGTTGGATATATAGGTAAAAAAAATACTACAAAAATATTATTAGATGGTTTAAAAGAGTTAGAGTATAGAGGTTATGATAGTGCTGGAATGGCACTTCTTAAAGATAATAAAATCGATGTTTTTAAAGCTTTAGGAAAACTTGTAAATCTTGAAGAAAAAGTAAATACTTTTGCCTCTACTGATTACGAACTAGGAATTGGTCACACAAGATGGGCAACTCATGGAAAACCAACAGAATTAAATGCTCACCCCCATTTAGGAGAATACTCTTATGTTGTTCATAATGGAATTATTGAAAACTATAAAGAGTTAAAAGAAGAGTTAACAGCAAAAGGACATAAATTTGTATCTCAAACTGATACTGAAGTTATCGTTCATCTATTTGAAAATTATTATAATAAATTAAATGATGCGAATCAATCTTTTAAAAATACAATTTCAAGATTAGAAGGTGCTTTTTCTATTTTATTAATCACAAAAGCTGAACCAACAAAAATATTCTTTTTTAAACATGGAAGTCCATTAATCGTTGCAAAGGGAAATGAAAAAGAGGAAGTTTTATTTGCTTCATCAGATGCTCCTTTAATCGGTTTAGCTTCAAGTGTAGTTTATTTAGAAGATGGAATGGGTGGAGTTGCAAGTGCAAATGAAATAGAATTTTTTAATGATAATTACTCTTGGTCTGGACTTCCTTCTTCAAAACAATTTGCTCAAAAAGATGGTTATAGATTTTTCATGGAAAAAGAGATTTATGAGCAAAGTAGTGTTGTTAGTGATTGTATGCTTGGAAGAATTAAAGATAATGAAATTTTATTTGATGAAATTGAGAAATCAATAATTGAGGGAATCAACGAAATAAAAATCTGTGCTTGTGGAACTTCATATCATGCAGGATTAACAGCTTCATATTTGTTTGAGCGACTTTCAAAAGTTAAATGTAATGTGGAAATTGCAAGTGAATTTAGATATAAAGAACCACTTTTAACAAAAGATACTCTATTTATTGTAATTTCACAAAGTGGAGAAACTGCTGATACTTTAGAAGCTTTAAAAATGGCAAAAAAAGCAGGATTAAAAACTTTAGTTGTTTGTAATGTAGATAATTCTTCAATGACTAGAATTGCTGATGCCACGATTCTTACACGTGCTGGAATTGAAAAAGGTGTGGCTTCAACCAAAGCATTTTCAACTCAAACAGTTGTTTTATGGATGTTAGCTTTATATTTTGCAAAAACAAAAAATGTGATTTCAAATGAGCTTTTACAAAATGAATTACTTACTTTAAGAGAAGTTCCAAAAACTCTTTGTATTAGTGATAAAATCCATGAAAAAATGAAAAGATTATCAAAAAGATATTTACATGGACATGGATTTTTCTTTATTGGTCGGGATGTATTTTATCCATTAGCTTTAGAAGGTGCTTTGAAATTAAAAGAGATTTCATACTTACATGCTGAGGGTTATCCAGCAGGTGAAATGAAACATGGACCAATCGCTTTAGCAGACCCTGAACTTTTCACAATTGCCCTAATGCCAAAAAATTTACTATATGATAAAATTAAATCAAATGTAGAAGAGTTAAGTGCTCGAGATAGTACAATTTGTGCAATTTCTCCCCTTGATTTTGATTTAGCAGATGATTTTGTAAAAATAAATTCTTGCGACCATTATATGTTGGAATTTTTTGAGATGTTAGTTGTTTTACAACTATTTTCAATGGAAATTTCAATAAGACTTGGAAATGATGTTGATATGCCAAGAAATCTTGCAAAATCAGTTACGGTGGAATAGTGAAAAAATATTTAGCATACATTTTATTAGCTCTTTTATCTTATTTACTTTATATAAATCAAGACTCTAAATATATAGTTGCCGGTGTTGGTATTTTTATCATCGGAATGTATTTTATGGAAGAAGGATTTAAACTTTTTAGTGGTGGAGTTCTTGAAAAAGTTATTTCAAAAAGTACAGATAATATTCCTAAATCTATAGGTTTGGGAGTAGTTGCTACTGCGATACTTCAAAGCTCATCTTTGATTTCTATTATTATAATATCTTTTTTATCCGCAAAATTAATAAGTTTATCAGGAGCAATTGGAGTTGTTTTTGGCTCAAACGTTGGAACAACTGCAACTGCTTGGATAGTTTCATATTTTGGTATGAAAATAGATATTGCAGCTTTTGCATTGCCCATGATTATTTTTGGCGTAATTTTTAGATTTTTCAAACAAAAGAATATTCAAGGAATTGGAAATATATTTTTAGGTTTAGGATTTGTCTTTTTAGGTATTGGATACATGAAAGATGGATTTGAAAATTTAAAACAAGGAATTGATTTAGCTCAATTTTCAGTTGAAGGATATTATGGAATTCTCATTTATATTGCTGTTGGTATAATCGCAACAATTATTATTCAATCAAGCAGTGCAACTTTAGCTTTGACAATTACCGCACTTGCAGCTGGTCAAATTATATATATAAATGCAATTGCAATTGCAGTTGGAGCTAACATTGGTACAACAATAACTGCTGTTATGGGTGCAATGGTTTCAAATGCTAATAGTAAAAGAATGGCACTTTCTCTACTTATATTTAATAGTGTAACCGCTTTTATAATTGTAATAATAATGTATCCTTTTATAGATTTTATAGATTATTTAGCTAAAGTATTAGGTATAAATAATGATGATTATTCTATGAAATTATCACTTTTTCATACGGTTTTTAATATTTTAGGATTAGTGATATTTTCATTTTTTATTCCAAAATTAGTAACTTTCTTAAAAAAATTATTCGTTGAAGATGTGGAAACATATATTCAAAAAACAAAATATCTAGATATGCAAGTTGTGGCTGTTCCTTTTGCTGCCTTAAAAGCTACAAGAAAAGAGACAATTCACTTGTATGACAATGCAACAGAAGTTTTAAGTCATGCAATTATGTTACATAGACATAGATATTTGGGTAAAACTGATTTATCTTTAGTGGTAAAAGAGTCAACAGATATAATAGAACTAAATATTGAAGATTTTTATCAAACTAGAATTAAATCTCTTTATAGTGATATAATCGATTATTCAACTTATTTTATAAATGATTTAAATGATGTTGAAAAAATCTATTTATATGATTTGAGAACTGCTTGTAGAGATATAGCTGAAGCTGTAAAAAATACTCAAGAGTTACAAGAAAATATAAGTAAATATCTTTTAAGTGATAATAATTACATAAAAGATGAATATAACTATATTCGAGAAGCAATAGCAAAAACTATGAACACTATTAACGAAATAAAAAATAGTAAAGATGAAATAGATGTTCTTGCTAAAGCGGAGTTGTTAAAAGAGTATTTAAAAAGTTTAGATGTTATTGCAACGGGAAGAATTGATGTATTAATTAGAGAAAAAAGAATTGATAAAAGAATGGCAACAACATTATTAAATGATAGTGCCCATGCTAATATTGTAATCAACAAGTTGATAAATGTGGCTAAAGTGTTATGGATAGAAGATTTAACTATTAAACAATTAGGAGAAGATTATGAAGCTGGAAAAGATTTATGAAAAAGCTAAAAGTTACTTGTCACTAACATCTGAAGATGAGATAAAAGAAAAAAAGATAGAAAAACTTCGAGATAAAATTGAAGAAAAAATTAAAAAAATAGAAAAAAAAATTAAAGATACAAAAGATGTTGAAGAGAAGTCTAAATTAAAAGAAGAGAAAGAGATGCTTAAGAATTTTAGAAAGCAATTAAAAGAAAAAAGTAAATAACAGCTATCTTTAGCTAAAATTTGAAACTTTTTGTCTTTATGACAAATTGAATTCTTTAAATTTTTATTTTAAATTTCTTAACAAATATAGAAAACAAAAAAATGGAAAACAAAAGATGGAAAACAACTCAAGATTATTCTTGTGGAAAACAAAGGATGGAAAACAAAAATGGAAAAACAAACACAATACTTATTTACAAGTGAAGTTGTAAGCCCTGGACACCCAGATAAATGCGCAGATATAATTGCTGACTCTATCGTAGACAAATTAATAATTGCAGACAAAGATAGTAGAGTAGCTTCAGAGGTTTTTGTTGCAGGGAAACATGTTGTAATTGGTGGTGAAGTAAAATCATCAGCTCAATTATCAAATAAAGATTATGAAAAAATAGTAAAAGATGCATTAGCAAAAATCGGTTACGATGGAAAATCTGCTTTTACAAAAGAGCAATGTTTACATCCAGATGATGTACAAGTTCAAGTTTTATTAAATCAACAATCACCTGATATTAATCAAGGTGTTGACCAAGTTGATGGAGAAATTGGAGCTGGAGATCAAGGAATCATGTTTGGTTTTGCTTCAAGTGAAACAGCAGATTATATGCCAGCAGCTATAACATATGCCCGAATGTTATGTGATAAAGTTTATAATTATGCTTTAAAGCATAATCAAAAATTAGGTGTTGATATTAAAACACAAGTTACAGTTGATTATGGAACAAAAGCAAACTTTGAAAATTGTAATCCACAAAAAATTCATACAATAGTTGTAAGTGCACCTTCAGTTGAGGGAATGCCAATTGAAGAAGTAAGAGCATTAATCCAAGGATTAATTGATGATTCAGGACTTCCTACAAATATGTATGATAAAAATTCAACAATTATTCATATTAATCCTACAGGAAGATATGTAAATCACTCATCTTTACATGATAGTGGATTAACAGGAAGAAAATTAATTGTAGATTCATTTGGTGGATATTCTCCAATTGGTGGAGGAGCTCAAAGTTCTAAAGATTATACAAAAGTTGATAGATCTGGACTTTATGCAGCACGTTGGATTGCAAAACATATAGTTGCATCTGGACTTGCAAAAAAAGCAGTTGTACAAATTTCATATGCAATTGGAGTGGCAAGACCGACGTCTGTTTCTGTTGATACAATGGGTTCTTATACAAAATTTGATGATGATAAATTATCGCAATTTGTGATGGATACTTTCCCATTAACACCAAGATGGATTACACAAAAGTTTAATTTAGATAAACCAAGTGAACAAACTTTCCTTTATGCAGATGTTGCAGCACGAGGACAAGTTGGTCAAAGTGATTACCCTTGGGAAAAACTTGACGAATTAGAAAAATTTGAAAATATTCAGTAAATTGATTAAAGGATTATTATGGATTTAAGAAACTTATTTAGCAAAATATCTTTTGATACAAAATCAAAAGAACAGCCAACAAAAAAAGATGCACCAAGTCACTGGATTAAGTGTCCAGAATGTAATGCATTAATGTTTTTTAAAGAGGTGGAAGCTCAAGATAATATTTGTCCAAAATGTAATTTTCATATGAGAATTGGGGCAAAAAGAAGAATTGAAATTTTAACTGATAAAGATAGTTTTGTTGAGTTTGATGCTGAGTTAAAACCTAATGATCCTTTAAAATTTGTTGATAAAACTTCTTATAAAAAAAGAGTAGAAGAAGCACTTAAAAATACAGGACGTACTTCTTCTGTTGTAAGTGGTGAAGCTACGATTAATCAAATTCCAGTTCAATTAGTAGTATTTGATTTTGCTTATATGGGTGGAAGTTTAGGTTCTGTTGAAGGTGAAAAAATTGTTCGAGCTGTAAATAGAGCTATTGAAAAACATCAAGGTGTTATTATTATTTCAGCTTCTGGAGGTGCTAGAATGCAAGAATCAACTTTTGCTTTAATGCAAATGGCAAAAACTTCAGCAGCTCTAAAAAAACTTGACCATGCAAAACTTCCATATATTTCTGTATTAACAGATCCTACAATGGGTGGAGTTTCTGCTTCATTTGCATTTTTAGGTGATATTATTATGGCAGAACCAGGTGCCTTAATTGGATTTGCAGGGCAAAGAGTTATTAAACAAACAATTGGTGCTGACTTACCTGCAGGATTCCAAAGAGCTGAGTTTTTACTTAAAAATGGTTCTATTGATATGGTTGTAAATAGATCTGCTATGAAACAAACATTAACAGATTTATTAAGTATGTTTGAAAAAGAAAAGATTAGTTAATAATTGATGTTATCAAATTTTGAAAAAGCTTTGGGTTTTAAACTCGAAGCTTTTAACCTCTTATATGTTTTATGTGATTATGAAACACTTCTAAAAAAAAATATCTCATTAGAAAAATTTGTAGATTTATGTAAAAAAAAAGATGTAAAAATAGTTCAATACAGAGATAAAATCTCATCTTTGCAAGAGCAAAAAACAAATCTTTTATATCTGAAATCACAGCTTAATATTCCAATAATAATAAATGACAAAATAGAACTAATTGAGTTTGCAGATGGTTTACATTTAGGACAAGAAGATTTAGATAAAATTCATAAAGATAAGAAATTAGCAGTAAAACTTGTGCGATTAAAAATAAAAGACAAACTACTTGGACTTTCAACTCACAATGAAATAGAAATTTTAGAGGCTAATGAATTGGCTTTAGATATGATTGGACTTGGTGCTTATAAAAACACAAGTACAAAAGATGTATCAACAATTTTAGGTTCTAAAATTTCATATTTAGCAAAAATATCAAAACATCCAGTTTGTGCCATTGGTGGTGTAAAAATAGAAGATGTAATAGAAAATATTAGATTTAATGTAGTAGGAAGTGGATTTTATGAAGATTAATATTTATTCAATAATAAAACCATCAAAAGATGAGTTTGATGTTTTAATAAAAGAGTTTATAAAAATGTCTTCAAAATATGCAAAGGTTGAAGTATTTTATATATTTAATAAAAATATAGCAAAAGCACAAACTATCGGAGAAAAAGAGGCTCAACAATCTTATAGTGAAACCTATGAGCCATTACTTAAAGGATACAATATTGCCCTTGATGTTCTAGGAAAAAAAGTTGATACCTATGCTTTTTCAGCACTACTTGAAGATAAAAATGAAGTTAATTTTTTCATAGGTGGAGCTTATGGTTTTCAGAGGGAATTTTTAACCAAATGTGATACTACAATCTCTTTGAGTGATTTAACAATGGCACACAAAGTTGCCAATGTAGTTCTAACAGAACAGATATTTAGAGCACTAAGTATTCAAAATAATCATCCGTATCATAAGTAATTTATAAACATTTTTGTATAATGAAAAAATAAATAAGAGTTCATAATAAAAAAGGATAGAAAATGGGTTTTAAGAAATATTTTATTTTCTCAATAATCTTAATTGTAGCCGTATTTGGTTTTGCATATAGCTTAGAGTTAGGTGATTACAATTTTACAATGTTTGATTATTCACTTACGTTACCAGTTGCAGCGTGGTTAATAATCCCAATATCTTTACTAGCACTTGCTACTTTTATACATATCTTATGGTATGGAATGATTAACTATTTTAAACATAGAGCAGTACTTAAAGATCACGAAACTATGATTAAAATGATTAAATCAAATTTACTAGAAAAAGATGAAACATATAAATTCAAAACAAAAGAGTTTAAAAATCTTTCTTCTATACTTTCTCAACTAAAAATCGATGTACAAAGTAATAGATTTACTTCTTCTGATGAAGAATTAAATAAAATAGTTGCGGGAATTCAAGATATAAAAGATGGAAAATATGTTAGTGAAAAAGTAATTAAGATAAATGAAACTACAACATTAGCTAATTTAAATATGTTAAATAAAGTAAATGAGCAAATAGATTTTGCAGTGGATGTTCTTAAAAAACCAGAAAACTTCTCTTCAAATGTAGTTTTACAATCTTTTGAAAATGTACTAAAAGATAAAAGTATGACAACAATGAAAAAACTTTATAAAAATGTAAAATTAGATAAAGAAATGGCAAAAAAACTTTTTGAAAAAGATGCTGCAAATAATGAATTTGGTTTTACAACAGATGAGATTTTAAAAATTGTTAAAGATTTAGATTACAAAAATGATGATTTTATAATGTTAGCAAAAAATTATGAAACGATTTTAAAACCAGATCAAATTATTGAATTATTTGAAAAACTTTCAGTTGAACTTGAAGATGCAACGCCTGCATATTTACATGTATTATTTGAATATGAAATGATTGATAAAGCAAGAGAAGTATTAGCAAATACAAAAAATGGCGAATTTTCACCATTTAAAGCTCTTTTAGATTTAAAAGAAGCTGGAAAACACTACAATTTAGAAGCGATATCTTACAAATAATGAATAAAAAACTTGACTTTAGCCGACCCCTTATGGTGTTGGCGCCACTTGCTGGTTATACTGATTTACCATTTCGTTCTGTTGTTAAAAAATTTGGGGCTGATTTAACAATTTCAGAGATGATTTCATCAAATGCTTTAGTTTATAAATCTGCACGAACTCTTAAAATGATAGAAAAATCTCCAACAGAAGACCCATATTTTGTTCAAATTGCTGGAAATAGTGTTGAGTTAGTTCGTGATGCAGTTTTAATTTTAAATGAAGTTGAAGGAATTGATGGAATTGATTTAAACTGTGGCTGTCCTGCTCCAAAAGTTTTTAATCATGGTTCTGGCTCAAACCTTTTAGGTGATTTAAAAAAACTTGAAGAGATACTTTCAACTGTAAAAAAATACTCAAAAAAACAATATACAAGTGCAAAAGTAAGAATTGGAGTAAATGATAAAATTCCAGTTGAAATTGGAAAAGCTGTTGAAGCTTGTGGAGTTGATTTTGTTTCAGTTCATGGGCGAACAAGAGCTGGAAAATATAAAGCTCCTGTTGATTATGATGCAATTAAAGCTATGAAAGAAGCTATTTCAATTCCTGTAATTGCAAATGGTGATATTAAAGATTATGATAAAGCTAAAGAAGTTTTAGCATATACAAATGCTGATGGTGTAATGATTGGTCGTGGTGCTATTGGAAAACCTTGGGTATTTTATCAATTAAAACATGGAATTGAAGATATTTCAAGTGAAATGAAAAAAGAGATTATTTTAGAGCACTTTGATGCAATGTTAAAATTCCATGGACCACATGGTGCTATTATGTTTAGAAAATTATTACATTCTTATTCAAAAGGGTACACTGGTGCCAATGAATTTAGAGATATTGTAAATAAAATCTCTGATATTGATGTAATGAGAGACATGATAGAAAACTTCTTTTAAGCTTTTAATATAATTCAAAAGTTATTTGGATAAAATATTGCACTTTATATAAATAAAGAAATTATATATTGTTTTAATAAAGGAAATATTTGTCTAAATACTATTTTGAATTAACCCTTAAACCAGATAATAACTACGAACTTTTTTTAGATTTATTAAATGCTGTTACTACTGATGCTATTGAAGAACTTGATGGGAGTTTGATAGTAAGAAGTGAAGATGAGCTTGATGATTTAATTTTTGGTGTAAAAGAATTTATAACTGCCCTTGATACAAAGTGCGAATTAACTTATGAAAAAAAAGAGAATATTGATTGGATAAAACAGTACCAAGAATCAGTTAAAGCTGTAGAAGTGGGAAGTTTTTATATCAGACCATCTTGGGAAGAAAAAAAAGATGGGAAAATTGATATTATAATTAATCCAGCTTTATCTTTTGGTTCAGGTCATCATGAAACTACATCTTCTTGTATTGAAGCGATTGATGAGTTTGTAAATGAAAAACAAACTGTTTTAGATGTTGGAACGGGAAGTGGTATTTTAGCAATTGCAGCTGCAAAAAAAGGTTGTGTTGTTGATATTTGTGATACAGATGAAGTTTGTGTTGTAGATACAAAATCAAATTTTGAATTAAATGGTGTAACTTTTAATGATTCATGGGTTGGCTCAACAAATAAAACAACAAAAAAATATGATGTAGTTATTGCAAACATTGTAGCTGATGTTTTAGTGATGATTGCAAGTGATTTGAAAAAATGTTTAAATGAGAATGGAATTTTGATAATTTCAGGTATTTTAGATAAACATATAAATAGAGTATTAAGTAAATTTAGTGATTTAGAACAAATCAAACTTATCCATAAAAATGAGTGGATGAGTGTTGTATTTAAAAATAATAAGGAGTTTTAGTTTATGGCTAAAAAACAACAAAATAATAATAATTTTAATAACAGTAACAACAATAATAAAAACAATGAAAATAACAACAACTTTTTTAATAACAATCCGTTATTAATTTTTGTAATTTTTTCAATAGTTACAATATTTGCTTTTAAAGCAATTTTCCCTGAAGATCAAATGGGTGGTGATGCTACAAACTCAAATATTCAAGCATTTGGACAAACTTCAAATAAAACAGTTGCATATTCAGATTTAAAAACTTTAATTAGTACTGGAAAAATTGAATATGTAGGTATTGGAAATACACAAATTAGAGCTGTTTCTAAATCAGGAACAGGAGTTACAACTTATACAGCTAGAAGAGTTATTCCTGATGATACTTTAATTCCTGAATTAGAGAAAAATAATATATCTTATGGTGGAATAAACGAAGAAAATATTTTAGCTGATATTTTATTTGGATGGGTTTTACCTATATTTATTTTCTTTGCTATTTGGATGTTTATTGCAAAAAGAATGCAAAAATCTATGGGTGGAGGTTCAGGTGGTATTCTTGGAATTGGATCATCTAAAAAGATGATAAATTCTGAAAAACCAAATGTAACATTTGATGATATGGCTGGAAATAAAGAAGCAAAAGAAGAAGTTCAAGAAATTGTTGACTTCTTAAAATCTCCAGACAGATATGTAAGACTAGGAGCTCAAATTCCAAAAGGTGTTTTACTTGTAGGACCTCCAGGTACAGGAAAAACTCTTTTAGCAAAAGCAGTTGCTGGTGAAGCAAATGTTGAATTTTTATCAGTTTCTGGTTCTGCATTTATTGAAATGTTTGTTGGAGTTGGAGCTTCAAGAGTTAGAGATTTATTTGAACAAGCAAAAAAAGTTGCACCTGCAATTATTTTTATTGATGAAATTGATGCTATTGGAAAAAGTAGAGCCTCTGGTGGACCAATGGGTGGAAACGATGAGAGAGAACAAACTTTAAATCAGTTATTAGCTGAAATGGATGGTTTTTCTACTGAATATGCACCTGTTATTGTACTTGCTGCAACAAATAGACCAGAAGTTTTAGATCCAGCACTTTTAAGACCAGGAAGATTTGATAGACAAGTTTTAGTTGATAAACCTGATTATGAGGGTAGAGTTGAAATTTTAAATGTACATATCAAAGGTGTAAAACTTGGCAAAAATGTAGATTTAAAAGAGATTGCAAAAATGACAGCAGGTCTTGCTGGTGCAGATTTAGCAAATATTATTAACGAAGCTGCATTATTAGCAGGTCGTGCTTCAAAAGATCAAGTAGATCCAAGTGATTTTAAAGAAGCAGTTGAGAGACAAATTGCTGGTTTAGAGAAAAAATCAAAAAGAATTTCTCCAAAAGAGAGAAAAATTGTAGCTTACCATGAATCTGGACATGCATTAATTGCTGAAATTACAAAAGGTGCAAGTAAAGTAAATAAAGTATCTATAGTTCCAAGAGGACTTGCAGCTTTGGGTTATACACTTAATACTCCAGAAGAGAATAAATATTTAATGCAAAAACATGAGCTTATTGCTGAAGTTGATGTATTGCTTGGTGGAAGAGCTGCCGAAGAGGTATTTATTGGAGAAATTTCAACGGGTGCAGGAAATGACCTTGAAAGAGCTACTGGTATTATTAAATCAATGGCTACAATTTATGGTATGAGTGATATTGCTGGACTTATGGTTTTAGAAAAAAGATCAAATCAATTCCTTGGTGGTCAAACTCAAAAAGATTTCTCTGATGCAATGGCAAAAGATTTAGATGATCATACTAAAAATCTATTAAATGAAAGATATAAAATTGTCTTACAAAAATTAAAAGATAATAGTGTTTCTATTGAGCAAATGACAGCTGAATTATTAGAAATTGAAGTTATTTCAGGTGAAAGAGTTAGAGAAATAATTACATTAAATGGTGGAGAAGTTTTCACTGATGGAGATTTACACTCAGATGCTATTACTGAAACACCAGAAAAAGAAACTGTAGTTGAAGATATTTCAACTAATAGTGATGAAACTACAGAAAATAAATAGATTTCTATTTACATTTTAGGGTAAAAAACTATAGTTTTTTACCCTAAAATGTAAATAGAAA
>JBBRXF010000039.1:0-19744 GCA_038248665.1 Campylobacterales bacterium
AAATATCCAAATAATTTGCATATTACAAAAAGTAATTTAGATGGTATTTGGTTTGATGTTGAAGTTGCTGGAAATATTGAACATTTCCAAGCTCCAATTTTAGGAAGCTTTAATGCTATAAATTTAACAGCAGTTATTTTAGTTTCTCACTATTTAGGTATGACTATTAATGAGATTAAAATGGCACTTTGCACTCTTCCTCAAGTTGAACATAGACTTCAAAAGATTGTTGCAGGTGGAAAAATTATAATTGATGATTCATTTAATGGAAATCTAACAGGTATGCTTGAAGCTGTAAATATTTGTTCAACTCACACAGGAAGAAAAGTAATTATTACTCCTGGACTTGTTGAGTCAACAGATGAAGCAAATATACTTTTAGCAAAAGAGATAAATAAAGTTTTTGATTTTGTAATTTTAACAGGAAGTTTAAATACACATCTATTTAGTTCAAATATAGATAAAGAAAAGGTATATGTTTTAAAAGATAAAACATTAATGGAAGCAACTTTAGCAAAAACAACAAGAGCTGGTGATTTGATTTTGTTTGCTAATGATGCTCCAAATTTTATATAAATTATAGGAAATAAAATGGAACATTTATATGCACCTTGGCGATATGATTATGTCAGTGTTGAAAAAATAGAAGGTTGTGTTTTTTGTCATATTTCTGAAAATATAGATGATGAAAAAATGCAAGTTTTATTTGCAGATGAACATTGTTATGTTGTTATGAATAAATTTCCATATAGCCCAGGTCATATGATGGTAGTTCCTTTTTTTCATACTTCAAATATTGAAGATTTAGCAGATGATGTTTGGATGCAAATGAGTATTCGAGTACGTCAAGGTGTTAAGCTTTTAAAAGAAGTAATGCCATGTGAGGGTGTGAATATTGGAATGAACTTAGGAAAAGCTGCCGGTGCCGGAATTGAGCAACATGTACACTATCATATGCTTCCACGATGGCTTGGTGATACAAACTTTATAAGTTCAATTGGTGGAACAAGAGTTTATCCTGCATCTTTTGATGAGATATTAAAAAAACTAAAAGATAATGCTTCTAAATACTTTATATAAATAATTTTAATTTAATAATAGTGACAAACTAAAAGAGTAAAATAACTCCTAATTTTATTAGGAGTTCTACATATGAAAGAGTTCATAAAAAGTTTTTATAAAAACAACTTTGTTTACAATGCAAATGAGAAGTTATCCAAACTTACAATTTTTTTTATTATTCTATTAGATATAATAATTTACGCTACTTTAAATCTTGGAATTGAGTTTCAAACAAGAGTTTTACATAGTCCCTCAGTTACATTTCCCTATAAATGCCGTGATGTTATAAACAACACAAATATTGATTCTTTTAACCAATACTTCTACTCAAAAGATAGTTACAACAATTACTATTATGATGAAAACTATCAAGAGATTAAAGATTCTTTAATTGATAATAGATGTGCAATTGTAAATTCAAAAGTTGATGAAGTAAAAAAAGAACATGATATTAAACAACTAATTACAACTTCTAATAAGTTATTAAATAGTGAAAATAAAATTAATAATGAACTTTACTATATAAAAGAGAATTACAATACAGTTTTATTTGAAAAATTAAGTTCTCAAGAGACAGATAAATCAATTATAAAAGATAATCTAACAAGTCAAAATGTAAAAGAAAAATATCAAACCTATGAAAAAGAGTTAGCAACTATTCAAAAAGAAAAAGATGAACTTAATAAATCCTTTTCAGAATCAAAAACTGTAAAAGATTTACTAACATATATAAATAATAATAAACAACAAATAAATGATGACATAGAAAAATCAAATAAAGAGTATAGTTTAAAAATAGAGTTAGTAACTTTACTGTTTTTACTTCCTTTAGTTTTTGGATTTTTCTACTTGATGAAAAGATATTTACAAAAAGAGAAATACATACTTTATGTGATGTTTAAAAATATTTTTGTAATAAGTTTAATTCCAACTTTTATTTCAATTTGTAGTTTAATATATGAATTTTTACCAAAAATATTTATAAATAAATTAATGAAGTTTTTTTACGAGCTTGAGATTCCTTTTGTAGTTTATTATTTTGTAATTATTATTTTTGTTTTTATATTTGGAATTTTAATAATAAAAGTACAAAAAAGATACAAAGAAAGTAACAATAAACTTAAAAATAATAGTATAAGTAAAGTAGAATCTTATAATAAAAATATTTGTAATAGTTGTGGAAATAGTGTTGATTTTAATACAATGATTTTTTGTCCTTGCTGTCAAAATCAGCTAAAAATAGAGTGTAAAGAATGCCACCACAAAACAATAAAAGATTTATCTTATTGTAGTAATTGTGGACAAAGCATAAAAGCATAAAAGAATAAAGGAAATAAAATGAAAAGAGATGTAATTATAATTGGAGGTGGTGTTGTTGGCCTCATGACTGCATATTCATTACAAAAAGCAGGAAGAAGTGTAACAGTTATCGATGAAGCAGATATTAGTGATTGTACATCATTTGGAAATGCTGGTTTACTTTCTGCTTTTGATAAAACACCATTGTCAAATCCTGGGGTTGTATTTGATACTCTTAAGTTAATGATAAAAGGTGAATCACCTGTAAATATTCATCCAAAATTAGATTATAAACTTTTTCGTTGGCTTTATAAATTTGTTAAAAGTGCAAATGAAGATAGATTAAAAAGAACCTTAGCATTATTTGAAAAATATGGACAAGATACACTTGATAGATATAAACAGATGCAAATAGAAGATGGTCTAGATTTTGATTTACACCATGATGGAATGCTTAGTGTTTTTACAGAACAAGAAAGTTTAGATAAGAAATTAGCAAAATATAATTTTATTGATAATGAAAGATTTGAGATTTTTGATAAAGAAAAAATCAAAGAGTATTTACCTTTAGGAAATGAAAAAATAAAAGGAGCAATACTTTTTAAAAGAAACGCTCATTTTGATCCAAGAAGAGTTATGCTTGAAATGAAAAATTATTTATTAAATAATGGAGTGGAGTTTATTTTAAATGAAAGAATAAATAACATTAAATTTAAAGATAAAAAAGTATCAAGTATAAGTTCAGCATTAAATACATATGAAGCTGACACTTATGTTATGTGTACAGGTTATCAAACTTTATTAGCAGACATAAGAAAAAAAGAGTTAATGATGACACCAGCAAAAGGTTATAGTTTAACTTTTAAAATGAAAAAAGAGTTACAACCAAAAACAACTACACTCTTTGCTGATTTGTTTATAGTAATGACTCCAAGACGTAATGATGTAAGAATGACTTCAAAATTAGAATTAGGCTCAACAGATCATAGAGTAATACAAAAACAAATAGATAGTATAAAAGAGAATATCAAAAAATATACTATCCCTTTTGAAATGGATAATATAGTTGAATGGAGTGGTTTTAGACCTCTTACGCCAAACGATATGCCATTAATTGGAAGAGATGAAGAGTATTCTAATTTAGTATATGGAATGGGCTTAGGATGGCTAGGAATGACATTTGCTCCAAGTGTTGGAGAAATCCTAACAGATTTAATTACAAAAGATTTAGAAAACAAAAAAAGTGATGATATTTTACTTTTTTCAGGATTTTATCAAGGATAAGAATTATATTCTTATCCTTAATAAGAACTTATTATACTATCTAAACTACTATAATCATCCTTTTAAAAAGGAAATAAAATTACCAACTTTTCATATGAAGCCCCATAATACTTGACATTTAACCACTATTAAGTTATAATCCGCGTCCACTAAATGTGGTTAGAGTGCATTTATGCGCATCTAACGAGTTCTTTAAAGGAAAAAAATGGAAAAGATTAGATTAAAGCTAAAAGCTTATGATCATAGAGTTTTAGACAGAAGTGTTGCTTCAATTGTTGAAGCCGTTAAAAGAACTGGTGCTGATTTAAGAGGTCCAATCCCTCTTCCTACAAAAATCAGAAGATATACAGTTATTAAAGGTCCTCACGTAAATAAGGATTCTAGAGAGCAATTTGAAATCAGAGTTCATTCAAGAATTATTGATATTATAGCTGCAACTCCAGATACTGTAGATTCGTTAATGAAACTTGACTTAGCTCCTGAAGTTGATGTTGAAGTTAGATCTATGGGTCAAGAATAAGAAGAAAGGGTAATATAGATGGAATTTATAGTTCAAAAAATCGGTATGAGTAGAACAGTTTCTGTTCCAAGTACTCCTGTTACACTTTTAAAAGTTCTTGATACTAAAGTGTGTGAAGTGACTGACGGTGTAGCAATTGTAGCTTATAGCAATGGTAAAAAATTTAACAAAGCTATCGAAGGTATACAAAAAAAATATAACTTATCTAAAGAGTTTAACAGATTTGCAACAATGACTGTAGCAAATGGTGAAGCTGGTGATTTAGATGTTTCTGGATTAGGTGAAGCACAAACGTTAAAAACAACTTTTAAAACAAAAGGTAGAGGGTTTACTGGAGCTGTTAAAAGATGGAATTTTGCGGGTGGTAGAGCATCACACGGTCATAGAATGGGTAGAAGAGTTGGTTCAATCGGTAACTTCGAATGGCCAGGTAGAGTTCAGCCAGGTAAAAAAATGCCAGGGCAATACGGAAATACAAATGTATCTGTGAAAAATGATGTTATTTCATTTGACGCTGAAACTGGAATCTTAGTTCTTAAAGGTTCAGTATCTGGTCCAAACGGAGCATTAGGAAAAGTAAAGGTTGCTAAATGAGCAAAGCAATAGTATTAAACGAAAAATTTGAAAATAGTGGTGAAGTAGTTTTACCAGCTAGTTATGAAGAAATTAACAAACATAATTTATATTTATATGTTAAATCTTACTTAGCGGCATTAAGATCAAATACAGCAAGAGCTAAAACAAGAGCAGAAGTAAGCGGTGGTGGTAAAAAACCTAAAGCTCAAAAAGGTTCTGGTGCAGCTAGATGGGGTTCAAAAAGATCTCCTTTATTCGTTGGTGGGGGTCAAGCATTTGGACCTACTAAAAGAAACTATAACCAAAAAGTTAACAAAAAACAAAAAGCATTAGCATTAAAATATGCTATCAATGCTCAAGCAAATAATAGTACTTTATTTGTTGTTGATTCAATTAAACTTGAGTCAGGAAAAACTAAAGAAGCAGTTGCAGTTTTAAGTAAAATAAACAAAAGAGATACATTAATCGTATGTGATACAATTGATGAGAAAACTTATTTAGCGTTTAGAAACATTAAAAACTGTTATATGGTTGAAAAGCAAGAAGTTAACGCTTATTTAATTGCTGCATACCACTCAGTACTTATTGAAAAATCAGTACTTGATGCATTAACAAAAGAGGCTTAAGATGGCAGATATTACAGATATTAAAGCAATATTATATACAGAAAAAACAATTGAGCTTCAAGAAAATGGTGTAATCGTTGTTCAAACTAGTCCAAGAATGACTAAAAACGGTTTAAAAGAAGTATTTAAAGAATATTTTGGAGTAACTCCTTCAAAAGTAAATTCTTTAAGACAAAATGGTAAAGTAAAAAGATTTAAAGGGAAAATAGGTAAAAGACCTGATTTCAAAAAATTCTATGTAACATTACCAGAGGGCGCAGCAATTGCGAACCTTTCAGCTTAAGGGGATTATAGATGGCAATTAAAAAATTTAGACCAATAACTCCTGCAAGAAGATTTATGTCTGTTATGGATACTTCAGATATTACTTCTAAACCAACTGTAAAATCTTTACTTGTAAGAGTAAAAGCAAATGCTGGTAGAAATAATAACGGTAGAATTACATCTAGACACAAAGAAGCAGGTGCTAAAAAATTATATAGAATTATTGATTTCAAAAGAGATAAATTCGGTGTTGAAGGTACAATTTCAACTGTTGAATACGATCCATATAGAAACTGTAGAATTTGTTTAGTTACTTACCTAGACGGTGATAAAAGATATATCATTCAACCATCTGGATTAAAAGTTGGAGACAAAGTACAAGCTGCTGAGTCTGGACTAGATATCTTACCTGGTAATGCAATGAGATTATTAAGTATTCCTGTTGGAACAATGGTTCATAATATTGAAATGAAACCAGGTAAAGGTGGACAAATCGCTAGATCTGCTGGTGGATATGCTCAAATTATGGGTAGAGAAGACAAGTATGTAATCATGAGATTACCATCTGGTGAAATGAGAAAAATTCTTGGTGTTTGTATAGCTACAATTGGTGTAGTTGGAAACGAAGATTTCTCAAACATGGTAGTTGGTAAAGCTGGTAGAAGTAGACACCTTGGTATTAGACCTCAAACTAGAGGTTCTGCAATGAACCCTATAGATCACCCACATGGTGGAGGTGAAGGTAAAACTAACTCTGGTAGACATCCTGTTACTCCATGGGGTATGCCAACTAAAGGTTATAAAACTAGAAAGAAAAAAGCTAGTGATAAACTAATCATTTCAAAAAGAAAGAAGTAAGGGTTTAAAATGGCAAGATCGATAAAAAAAGGTCCATTCGTAGACGCACACCTAATGAAGAAAGTTATCAAAGCTAATGAAGCTAATGATAAAAAACCAATTAAAACTTGGTCAAGAAGATCTACTGTATTACCAGATATGATCGGATTAACTTTCAATGTGCACAATGGAAGAAACTTCGTTCCAGTTAACGTTACTGAGAACCATGTTGGATATAAATTAGGTGAATTCGCACCAACTAGAACATTTAAGGGCCATAAAGGTTCTGTTCAAAGAAAGGCATAAGAATGGCTAAAGCAATATTAAAATTTATTAGACTTTCTCCAATTAAAGCTAGATTAATAGCTAGAGAAGTTCAAGGAATGAATGCAGAGTATGCAATCGCATCTTTACAATTTACTCCAAATAAAGCTGCTGGAATTATTTCAAAAGTTATAGCATCAGCTGTAGCAAATGCAGGTTTAGATCCAGTTGATGCAGTAGTTGTATCTGCAAGAGTTGATAAAGGTCCAGTTCTTAAGAGATTTACTCCAAGAGCAAGAGGTTCTGCTTCTCCAAGACACAAACCAACTGCACATATTATGATTGAAGTAGCTGCTGCAACTAAAGGAGATAAGTAATGGGTCAAAAAGTTAATCCAATAGGTTTAAGATTAGGTATTAATAGAAATTGGGAATCAAGATGGTTTCCTAAATTTGAAACAATGCCCGCAAACATTGCAGAAGATGACAAAATCAGAAAGTATGTTAAAAAAGAATTATACTATGCTGGAATTGCTCAAACTATCGTTGAGAGAACTGCAAAAAAAGTTAGAGTTACAGTTGTTGCTGCTAGACCTGGTATCATTATCGGTAAAAAAGGTGCAGACGTTGAAAAACTAAAAGATGCACTTTCTAAATTAGTTGGTAAAGAAATCGCTGTAAACATTAAAGAAGAGAGAAAACCTCAAACTTCTGCTCAGTTATCTGCTGAAAACGTTGCTCAACAATTAGAAAGAAGAGTTGCATTCAGAAGAGCTATGAAAAGAGTTATGCAAAACGCATTAAAAGGTGGAGCAAAAGGTATTAAAGTATCTGTTTCTGGTAGACTTGGTGGAGCTGAAATGGCAAGAACTGAGTGGTACTTAGAAGGTAGAGTTCCTTTACATACTTTAAGAGCAAGAATTGATTATGGTTTTGCTGAAGCTCATACAACTTATGGTTGTATCGGTATCAAAGTTTGGATTTTCAAAGGTGAAGTATTAGCTAAAGGTATTCCAACTGAAAAAGCTGAAGACACTTCTTCTAAACCTAAAAGAAGACCAACTAAGAAAAGAGGTAAATAATTATGTTAATGCCTAAAAGAACAAAATTTAGAAAAATGATGAAAGGCCGAAATAGAGGTATGGCTCATAGAGGAAACTCTTTAGCATACGGAGATATCGGTATTAAAGCTTTAGAACACGGAAGAATTGACTCAAGACAAATCGAAGCATCAAGAATTGCGATGACTAGAAAAGTTAAGAGACAAGCAAAAGTTTGGATTATGGTATTCCCTGATAAACCACTTACTGCAAAACCATTAGAAACAAGAATGGGAAAAGGTAAAGGTTCTGTTGATAAATGGGTTATGAACATTAAGCCTGGAAGAATTTGTTTTGAGATGGCTGGAGTTTCTGATGAGTTAGCTAGAGAAGCTTTAACTTTAGCTCAACATAAGCTACCATTTAAAACTAAAATTGTAACAAGAGATAGCGAAAATGAACTATACTGATTTAAAAGACAAAAACTTGAATGAACTTCAAGGATTATTAAAAGAGAAAAAGGTGCTTCTTTTTGAATTAAAAGCTAAGCTAAAAACAATGCAGTTAACAAATACAGCTGAATTAAGAGTTGCTAAAAAAGACATCGCTAAAATTCAAACAGCTATGACTGCTGCAAAAGCTAACTAAGGATCTAAGTATGACACATAAAAGAGAGATTCAAGGTGTAGTGGTAAAAAAATCTGGAGACAAAACAGCATCTGTACTAGTTACAAGATCAGTTATGCATCCAAAATATCACAAAACTGTAAAAAGATTTAAAAAATACTTAATTCATGATGAAAAAAATGAGTTAAATGTTGGAGATAGTGTTATCGCTGTTGAGTGTAGACCATTGTCAAAAACTAAATCTTTTAGATTAAAGACAATTGTAGCTACAGGAGTTAAATAATGATTCAAAGTTTTACAAGATTAAACGTAGCTGACAATACAGGTGCTAAAGAGATTATGTGTATCAAAGTTTTAGGTGGTTCTAAAAGAAGATACGCAACTGTTGGTGATGTTATTGTTGCTTCAGTTAAAAAAGCTCTACCAACTGGAAAGATCAAAAAAGGTCAAGTTGTTAAAGCAGTAGTTGTTAGAACTCATAAAGAAGTTCAAAGAGAAAATGGTTCATTAATTAGATTTGACGACAACGCAGCGGTTATTCTTGATGCAAAAAGAGAACCAGTTGGAACAAGAATCTTTGGACCAGTTGCTAGAGAAGTTAGATATTCAGGTTTCATGAAAATCGTTTCACTTGCACCGGAGGTATTATAATATGGCAATTAAATTAAAAATCAAAAAAGGTGATACTGTAAAAATTATCGCTGGAGATGACAAAGGTAAAACTGGAGAAGTTTTAAGAGTATTACCTTCAAAAAATAAAGTAATCGTTAAAGATTGTAAAGTTGCTAAAAAAACTGTTAAACCTGATCAAGAAAAAAACCCTGAGGGTGGATTCATTAACAAAGAAATGCCAATTGACATTTCAAATGTAGCAAAAGTAGAAGGTGAGTAAGATGGCATCAAGATTATTTGAAAAATACAAATCAGAAATCAAACCAGTATTAGAAACTGAGTTTCCAAAAAATAAAACTTTAACTGCAAAGTTAGAAAAAGTTGTTATTTCTGTTGGTGCTGGTGAAGCGATGAAAGATTCTAAATTAATCCAAAACATTGAAGATACAATCTCTTTAATTGCTGGTCAAAGAGCTGTTAAAGTTATTGCTAAAAAATCAGTTGCTGGTTTTAAAGTTAGAGAAGGTATGCCAGTTGGTGTAAAAGTTACTTTAAGAGGTGAGCAAATGTATCATTTCTTAGATAAATTATGTAACGTTGCATTACCAAGAGTAAAAGACTTTAGAGGTCTTAACAAAAATGGTTTTGACGGTAGAGGAAACTTCAACTTTGGTTTAGATGAGCAATTAATGTTCCCAGAAGTTGTATATGATAATATCATTAAAACACATGGTATGAATATTTCAATTACTACTAGTTCAACTAATGATGCTGAATCATTCAGATTATTAGAATTAGTAGGAATTCCATTTACAAAAGGAAGAGCGTAATGGCAAAGAAATCTATGATCGCTAAACAACAAAGAACACCTAAGTTTGCTGTAAGAGCATACACAAGATGTTCTGTTTGTGGAAGACCTCATTCTGTTTATAAAGATTTTGGTCTATGTAGAATTTGTTTAAGAAAAATGGCTAACGAAGGTTTATTACCTGGTGTTAGAAAAGCTAGTTGGTAGGAGAATTTAAGCTATGATGAATGATATAATCGCAGATGCTTTAACTAGAATTAGAAATGCTGCAATGAGAAAATTAGAAGTTGCAACATTATTACACTCAAATACAGTAGTAGGTGTTTTAAACGTTTTATTACAAAAAGAGTATATTGCTGGATTCAAAGTTATCGATGGACAAAACAATAAGAAAACAATTCAAGTTGAATTGAAATATGATGATAATGAGAAATCAGTAATCAATGAAATCACAAGAGTTTCTAAACCAGGAAGAAGAGTTTATAAAAACGCTTCTGAAATTAAAAACTTTAAAAATGGGTACGGTACTATTATCGTTTCAACTAACAAGGGTGTAATTGCTAATGATGAAGCATTTGCTGCTAATGTTGGTGGTGAAGTACTTTGTACTGTATGGTAGGAGAGTGTAATGTCTAGAATTGGAAAAAAACCTATCGCAATTCCTGCTGGAATTGAAGTAACAGCTAATGGTTCTTTAATTAGTGTTAAAAAAGGGAACAAAGTTTCTACTATAGAAACTCATGGTAGAGTTGGTATTGAAATCGTAGATGGTCAAGTTGTTTTAACTAGAAATGGTGAAACAAAAGAATCTTCTGCATTTTGGGGAACTTATAGAGCTTTAACTGCTAATGCTATTAATGGTTTAACTGAAGGTTTTACTAAATCTTTAGAAATCAATGGTGTTGGTTACAGAGCTGCTGTAAAAGGTGAAGTATTAGAGTTACAATTAGGTTATTCTCACCCAATTAACTATGAAATTCCTGAGGGATTAGAAGTTACTGTTGAAAAAAACATAATCCATGTAAAAGGTGCTGACAAACAACAAGTTGGTCAAGCTGCTGCAATTATTAGAGGCTTTAGAAAACCAGAACCGTACAAAGGTAAAGGTGTTAAATATACTGATGAGAAAATCATCAGAAAAGCCGGAAAAACTTCTAAGAAGTAAGGTGTAACTATGAGTAGAATAAAAGATTTAGCTAAAAAAAATGCTTTAAGAATCAAAAGAAAAAAAAGAGTTAGAGGTTCAATTTTTGGTACAGCTGAAAAGCCAAGAGTATCAATTTTCAAATCTAACAAATACGTTAGTGCACAAGCTATCAATGATGTTGAAGGTGTAACTTTAGCAGCAGTTAGCTCAAAAGCTATGGGTTTAAATGTGAATAAAGAAAATGCAGTAAAAGTAGCAGCACAACTTGCTGAAAACTTAAAAGCAGCTGGAATTGAATCAGTTGTTTATGACAGAAATGGTTATCTTTATCATGGTGTTGTAGCAGCATTTGCTGACGCATTAAGAGAAAACGGTATCAAATTATAAGGGTTAATGATGGCAGTAAATAGAGAAGACTTTCAAGAAGCAATCGTTAAAATCGGAAGAGTAACAAAAGTTGTAAAGGGTGGTAGAAGATTCAGATTTACAGCTTTAGTTGTTGTTGGTGATAAAAACGGTACAGTAGGATTTGGAACTGGTAAAGCTAAAGAGGTTCCTGATGCAATTAAAAAAGCATTAGATGACGCATTCAAAAGCTTAGTTACTGTTTCTATTAAAGGAACTACAATCGCACATGATATTGAACATAAATATAATGCAAGTAAAATTTTATTAAAACCAGCATCTGAGGGTACTGGGCTTATCGCTGGAGGAGCTGCAAGACCTGTTCTTGAGCTTTCTGGAGTTAAAGATATTATTGCAAAATCTTTAGGTTCAAATAATCCAAACAACCTTGTACAAGCTACTGTTGAAGCATTAGCTAAGATTAAAGGATAGAAATTATGGAATTAAATAACTTACAACCAGCAGCTGGTAGTACAAAAAATACTAAAAGAATTGGTAGAGGTCAAGGAAGCGGTACTGGTAAAACAGCTGGAAAAGGTAACAAAGGTCAAAAAGCTAGATCTGGTTACTCAATGAAAAGAGGATTTGAAGGTGGTCAACAACCACTTTACAAAAGACTTCCTAAAGTTGGATTCTTTTCAAGAGTAGTTAAACCTTATTCAATTAATGTTGATAAAGTATCTCAAATTGCAACTCTTGATGAAATTACATTAGATTCAATTAAATCTGTGTATAAATTATCAAAATCAGTTGAAAAAGTTAAATTAATTGGTTCAACTGCAAAAGATTTAGTAGCTAAGATTAAAGACGAAAACGTTACAACTACTGGAAAATAACCATGAGTAAAGATCTAATAAATAAGATTCTTATTACATTAGGCTTTATTTTCCTTTACAGATTACTGGCATACGTGCCAGTACCTGGAGTTAATATTGACGTAGTTAAAGAATTTTTCGACTCAAATGCTAACAATGCATTAGGTCTTGTTAATATGTTTAGTGGAAATGCAGTTGAAAGACTAAGTATTATTTCACTAGGAATTATGCCTTACATTACTGCTTCAATTATTATGGAGCTTCTAGCAGCAACTTTCCCAGCACTTGGTAAAATGAAAAAAGAGAGAGATGGGATGCAAAAATATATGCAAATCATCAGATATACAACAATTGTTATTACATTAATTCAATCTATTGGTGTTTCAGTTGGTCTTAATTCATTAACTGGTCAAAGTGGTCAAGGTGCTATTTCAATCGATATGGACACATTTATTGCAGTTTCTGCAATTTCAATGTTAACTGGTACTATGCTTTTAATGTGGATTGGTGAACAAATCACACAAAAAGGTATTGGAAATGGTATTTCATTAATTATTTTCGCTGGTATTGTTTCTGCAATCCCTAGTGCAATTGGTGGAACTATTGAGTTAGTTAATAATGGACAAATGAATTTCTTAACTGTAATTGCTATATTAGTTATAATAATTGCAACTGTTGGAGCAATTATTTATGTTGAATTAGGTGAAAGAAGAGTTCCTGTTTCATATTCTAGAAAAGTAATGATAGAGAATCAGAAAAAAAGAGTTATGAATTATATTCCAATTAAAGTAAATTTAAGTGGAGTTATTCCAGCAATTTTTGCAAGTGCTATTTTAATGTTCCCTGCAACTGTGTTACAAGGAAGTCAAAATAAGTATTTAGTAATGATTGCAGATTATTTAAGCCCTCAATCATATACATTTAATCTATTTATGTTTTTATTTGTAGTTTTCTTTGCATTCTTTTATGCATCAATTACATTTAACGCAAAAGATATTTCAGAAAACTTAAAAAAACAAGGTGGATTTATTCCCGGTGTAAGACCAGGAGCAAGTACAGCTGAATTTTTAAATGAAGTAGCAAGTAGATTAACTTTCTGGGGAGCAATTTATATGGGATTAATTTCAACTTTACCTTGGCTTGTTGTAAAAGCTATGGGAGTACCTTTCTATTTTGGAGGGGTTGCTGTACTAATTGTTGTACAAGTTGCAATTGATACTATGAGAAAAATTGAAGCTCAACAGTATATGAATAAATATCAAACATTAAGTGCGGTTGGATTATAAAAATGGCAATCCCATTAAGAAAACCAAACGAAATAGAAAAACTTCGAACTGCAAATATTGTAGTTGCAAAAACTTTAAACTTTTTAAGTAAATCAGTAAAAGCTGGTATGACTTTAAAAGAAGTTGATACGATGGGTGAAAAGTTCCTAAGAGATTTAGGAGCTAGACCCTCATTTAAAGGCTTATACGGTTTTCCAGCTGCAATTTGTACCTCATTAAATGAAGTTATTATCCATGGAATTCCAAGTGATGTTGTTTTAAAAGAAGGCGACATTCTTGGTCTTGATATTGGTACTGAAATTGATGGTTGGTATGGTGATTCTGCAATTACTATGCCTATTGGAAAAATATCAAAAGCTGATGAAGATTTAATTGCTTGTGCAAAAGATTCTTTATATTATGCTATTGATATTATTCAAGAAGGTATGAGATTTAAAGAGTTATCAAAAGCTATTGAAGATTTTATTGTATCAAGAGGATATCAACCACTAGTTAGATTTTGTGGGCATGGTATTGGACGAAGACCTCATGAAGAACCAGAAATTCCTAATTACTTAGAAAATGGAAATACAAAATCTGGTCCAAAAATCAAAAATGGAATGGTATTTTGTATAGAACCTATGATTTGTTCTAAAGAGAGAAATCCCGTTATTTTAGAAAATGGTTGGGATGTTGTGTCTACTGATAGATTAAGAGGTAGTCACTATGAACACACAGTTGCTGTAATCGATGGGAAAGCAGTTATTTTAAGTAATTCGGAAGATTAAGGGAGATAAAAAGTGGCAAAAGATGATGTAATAGTAATTGATGGAAAAGTAATTGAAGCTTTACCAAATGCTATGTTTAGAGTTGAATTAGATAATGGACATGTAGTTTTATGTCATATCTCAGGAAAAATGAGAATGCACTACATTAAAATTTTACCTAATGATACTGTAAAAGTAGAAATAACGCCTTATTCACTAGATAAAGGTAGAATCACTCATAGATATAAATAGTAATATTTATACTAAATTAAATAAGGAATTTTTTCCTTATTTATTCTTCAAACAAATCTAAAAACTTTCATTTAAAACTTTTAAATATAAAAAACTATGAAGCCAAAATTTATAATACTTCGCACACTTTAAAAAAGTTATACTATATATTTAGCTCCATAACTTTGCATACTAATTAATTCTATTTTTTGTTATATCAATCTCTTTTTCAATTAATTCTTTTTGTTCAATCAATAATTCTAAATGTTTTTTTAATATCTCTCTATCTTTATAAGATTCAATAATAAACTCATAAAGCTTAGGTCTATTCTTTTTCCAATTGTGCAAAGTTGTTTTATTTACATCTAAATCAAATTCTAGTTTTCTTAAACTAGGTGCTGTCATTTTAGTTCCTATTCTAAACTATTTCGACATTTTATAAAATATTGGAACAAAAGTCAAGTATTTTTATAAAATTGTATAAAATATTGGAACAAATATTTGTTCAAGAAAGATTTATGTACAATTTCACATGACAAATTTAGTAAAAAATCGTGTGTTAAAACATTTAAATTATTTAAAATCATTTGGTTATGAATATCATGAACCTTTGGACTTCTTTTCAAATAATATTAAAAATGTGAAGTTGCCAAATAATATAAATGACTTAAGCGTTAGTGTTAGCCATTGTTATCTGTGTGAACTTTCAAAATGTCGTAAAAATGTATTATTTGGATATGGTAATTCAAATTCAGATATTATGTTTATAGGGGATGAACCAAGTAATAGTGAAGATGAACTAGGGCTTTTTTATGTTGGGAAAAGTGGTGAATTACTTACTAAAATGATAGAAAATGTGCTTAATGTTACTAAAGAAGATGTTTATTACACTACGTTAGTAAAATGTAAAAGTTCAAATGGTTTAAATAATTCTAATATTGAAACTTGTCATGATTATTTGCTAAAACAAATTGAGTTAATAAAACCCAAATTGATTGTTGCACTTGGTGAAAAGACTTATTCGTACTTATTAAAAAATAGTGAAAACTTTTCTCAAATGAGAGGAAAGGAACTGGTATTTAATGGAATTACATTAATATCCACATTCTCACCCACTTTTTTGTTAAGGAATCCATCTTCTAAAAAAGATGCATATTATGATATGTTAAAAATAAAAAATTACATGGAGAGTTAAATTGAAGCAAATTATAGCCCTAATAGTACTTGTATTTCTATTTTTTGGTTGTACTCCAAAACAAACTGTACAGTTAAAAATGCCAAATAAACAAAGTTATGTTGCAAAACCTGTAAAAAATGCTGTAAAAGAAGATAAAACAACTGTTGTTGAAGAGTTAGCACCAGTAGATATTATTGAAACTGATAGCAAAGGTAAATCAATTAAAAAAGAGGAGCCTGTTGAGTATGAGGTTGCACCAATAATTGAAGGTGATAAAATTGAGAGCCAACCTCAATTAAAACCAAAAGGTTCAAGTGAAAATCAAATAGAAAATTCAATAGAAAACAAAGTAGCAGATACTCAAATTGAGATTGATACAACAAAAGTTAAAATGAAAGTTGCTTTTTTGTATCCTTCTTCTTTAGTTTCAAAATATGCTAAATCGTCGATAAGTACCGTTTCAGGGTATTTATCGCATCAAAATTCTGATTATGAATTAATGGTTATTGATACAGAAAGTGAAAGTTCTGCAAGTATTAGTTCTGCATTTGAAAAAGTTAGAAATGCTAATATTAAAAATGTAATTGCACTATTTACTCCTAGTTCAATTGGTACATTAAATAATGTTGTATCAAGTGATTTAAAAGTTTATTTACCATTAATTGAAAAAAGAGATGTATCTTCAAGTAATAGTAGTTTGATTTTTGGATCTATTTCATATGATGATCAAATTAAAAAATTAACAGATTATTCAAGTAGTAATAATGTAATGTTTTATCAAGACTCTTATTTAGGTTCTAAATTAAGAAAATCATATGATTCTTTAGTATCAGATGTAAGATACAGAAAAGAGATAAGTAAAAATGAAAATAATTTTAAAGGAATTGTAACAGGTTCTGGATTAAGTAATTCAACACTATTTTTAAATACTGATATTGTAAAAACATCAATGATTTTATCGCAATTAAGATCTTATGACATTTATCCAAAAGTTGTTTTATCTACACAACTTAATTACGACCCTTTATTAATGACATTAACACAAAATCAAGATAGAGAAAAATTAATTGTGGCTAATTCAATTGATGTTGTTGATAAAGAGTTAAGAGATGAAATATCGACTTTTGGTGGTAATATCCAGTATGAATGGGTTGATTATTCAACATTAGTTGGAATAAATTATTTATATTATGGAAAAAATTCAAGTTTAGTTCCAACAAAAATAGAAGATAATCAAGCAGTTTATAATCCACGGTTATTTAGTTGTACTGAATTTGGCTTTTCAGAAATTAAGTAAGATTTAGATAAAATCGCGAATATTTATGTGAATGGAGATTAGAATTTGAGAACACATTATTGTACAGATGTAACTGAAGCAAAAATTGGTGAAACTGTAACTGTTGCTGGTTGGGTAAACAGTAGACGTGATCACGGTGGAATTATATTTATAGATTTAAGAGATAAAAGTGGATTAGTTCAACTAGTAGCAGATCCAAGTGATAGCAAAGATGCATTAGTTATTGCTGAAACTGTAAGAGATGAGTTTGTTTTAATTGCAACTGGACTTGTTAGAGCAAGAGGAGAAGGACTTGAAAATCCAAATTTAAAAACTGGTAAAATCGAAATCGTATTAAAAGATTTAGTAATTGAAAATAGATCAAAACCAATGCCATTTGATATTAATGATGAAAAAGTTAACGATGAAATTAAATTAAGAAATAGATTTTTAGAATTAAGAAGTAGAAAATCATTTGAAATTTTTCAATTAAGATCAAAAGCAACTATTCAAGTAAGAAATACTTTAGATGATTTAGGATTCTTAGATGTTGAAACACCAATTTTAACAAAATCTACACCAGAAGGTGCAAGAGATTATTTAGTACCATCAAGAGTTCATCCAGGTGAATTTTATGCATTACCTCAATCTCCACAATTATTTAAACAACTTTTAATGGTTGCAGGATTTGATAAATATTTCCAAATTGCAAAATGTTTTAGAGATGAAGATTTAAGAGCAGATAGACAACCTGAGTTTACTCAAATAGACGTTGAAATGTCTTTTTGTACTCAAGATGATGTTATTGCAGTTGCTGAGAGATTAATCTATGATGTATTTACAAAATGTGGAAAAACAATTCCTTCAACATTTAGAAGAATGAAATATTCAGAAGCTATGGAAAAATACGGTTCTGATAAACCTGATTTAAGAATTGATATGCCACTTGTTGATGTTATTGATATTTTCGCAAACTCAACAAATGAAATTTTTGCAGAAATTGCAAAAGACAAAAAAAATAATAGAATCAAAGCTTTAAAATGTAAAAACGGAGATAACATTTTCTCTAAAAGACAAATGAAAGGTTTTGAAGATTACGTTAGAAAATTTGGAGCTAAAGGTTTAGGTTATTTCCAAATGAAAGAAGATGGATTAAAAGGTCCATTAACTAAATTTTTTAGTGAAGCTGATTTAGAAGAAATCGTAAAAGTTACTGAACTTGAAGTTGGTGACGTTGTATTCTTTGGAGCAGGAGCTAAAAAAGTAGTTTGGGATTATATGGGAAGATTTAGATTATTCCTAGCAGCTGAAATGGATATTGTTCCAGCTGATGCTTTAGAATTTTTATGGGTTGTTGATTTCCCAATGTTCGAAGTTGAAGATGGAAGAACAAAAGCTTTACACCATCCATTTACAATGCCAAAATCACTAGAAGATACTTCTGATTTAGAAGCTATTGAATCAATTGCTTATGACATTGTTTTAAATGGTACTGAGCTTGGTGGTGGAAGTATTAGAATTCATAAAGAAGAGATTCAATCAAAAGTATTTAAACTTATGGGAATTTCTGACGAAGAAGCAAGAGAGAAATTTGGTTTCTTACTTGATGCACTTCAATATGGAGCTCCATCACATGGTGGATTTGCAATGGGTCTTGATAGAATGATTATGTTATTAGCAGGAACTGATTCAATCAGAGATGTAATAGCATTCCCTAAAACGCAAAAAGCTCAATGTCTATTAACTCAAGCTCCATCAAGCGTTGATGAAGAGCAATTAAAAGAGTTAAGTATTAGATTAAGAAAAACTGTTACTGATTTATAATAGTTTTGAATAAATTATGGAAGTAATAAAATGCTAAGAATTTTTTTTATTTTATTGCTTCCACTTTTGCTTTTCTCTAAAACACAAGTACTCACTTATTTCCCTTTAGAAACTCATCTTATAAATAAAATTGCACAAAATCAGATAAAAACAAGGGAAATTACAAGTAGGTATTTAGAAACTTATACAGAATTACCTCCTTCTGAAATTTCAAGATTATCAAATTCAAATATATTTTTTCATTTTGGTTTAGATATTGAAAAAAAGTATGCTCAACTTTTATTAGCACAAAATCCAAATTTAATAGTTATTGATATCTCTTTAAATGTGAACAAAATTGATAATAATCCGTATATTTGGACTGATCCATTAAATTTAAGAGTAGTTGCAAAAAATATTTATGATGCTTTTGTAAAATATGACAAAAATAATGAAACTTACTATAAAGAAAATTATGAAAAGTTTCTTGATGAAGTAGACCAAACATTTTTAAGAATAAAACAAAAATTGAATAGTTGCGATGTTCAATATATTTATGTTTTTGATAACTTTTGGGACTATTTTGCAAAAAGATTTGGAATAGTTACAATTAAAAGAGAAAAAAGAATTTTAAATATTTCAGAAATTCCACAAATGAGTGCATTTACAAAAGATAAAAATATAAAGAAATTATTATTTTCAAAAAATGATAATCATGAATATATTCTTTCCTTAACAAAAAATCTAAATATAGTTGCCCTTGAAGACGATATTTTTAATAATACTTGGCAATTAAATCTTCTTAACTTAACACAAAATTTATCTAATTAATCTTTTTTTAAATTATATTTATTAAATGAATATTTTTTATACATCTGTATAAAGTTGAATCGTTTATTAAGCTATATAATTTCGTTAATATTTAAAGGTTTAGGAAATAATTATGTTAAAAGATATAGTAAATTATAAGGGTATAAATATAAAAAAAGAGCTATATCCCATTATTAAGTATATTGAAGATGTTGATAAATATAAGGATG
>JBBRXF010000040.1:0-19711 GCA_038248665.1 Campylobacterales bacterium
CGGCTTATGAGACCAGCGCTCTAACCAGCTGAGCTACCTTGACACTTAAAATTGGTTGCGGAAATAGGATTTGAACCTATGACCTTCGGGTTATGAGCCCGACGAGCTACCTAGCTGCTCTATTCCGCGATAAAAAAAAAGAACTTTTAATCTATTTAGATTAAATTGGAGCGGGAGACGAGACTCGAACTCGCGACAGTCTGCTTGGAAGGCAGAAGCTCTAGCCAACTGAGCTACTCCCGCTCTATATAGTGGTGCGGATGAGAAGACTCGAACTTCCACACCGTGAGGCACCAGATCCTAAGTCTGGCGTGTCTACCAATTTCACCACATCCGCAATAAATTTTTTGAGAAAAAATGTTTAGTTGGTAATCTAAACCAAAAAAGTGGTACTCCCAGTACGATTCGAACGTACGGCCTACGCCTTAGAAGGGCGTTGCTCTATCCAGCTGAGCTATGGAAGCAACAATAATAAAAAATGGGGTAAGTAATGGGGCTCGAACCCACGACCCTCTGAACCACAACCAGATGCTCTAACCGACTGAGCTATACCTACCACAGGTTAAAAATAAAGTGGTCGGGGCGAGAGGATTCGAACCTCCGGCCCCCTGGTCCCAAACCAGGTGCGCTAACCAGACTGCGCTACGCCCCGACAAAATATTTTTGAAGTTTCACAAAAAGTGGACGGAATTATATTAAGTTTTTTAATATTTGTCAAGTGTTTTTTGAAGGAATCTCAAAAGTTTTCGAAATTCCCTCAAATTTATCAAAATTGAATTAATCCATCAATAGGTGAACTAGCTGTTGCATAAGGTTTTTTAGGGATTCTTCCTGCTTTATAACCCATTCTTCCAGCAATTACAGCATACTTCATAGCTTCTGCCATTAGTATTGGATTTTGTGCACAAGCTATCGCTGTGTTAGTTAAAACAGCTTCTGCACCTAATTCCATTGCAATTGTGGCATCACTTGCACATCCAACACCTGCATCAACAATAACTGGAACTTTTACTGCATCTTTTATAAAGGCAATATTGTATCTATTTTGAATTCCAAGTCCTGAACCAATTGGTGCAGCAAGAGGCATAATTGCATCAGCACCTGCATCTTCTAATCTTTTTGCAATAATTGGATCATCATTTGTGTATGCCATAATTGTAAAACCCTCTTTTTTTAGAATTTCACAAGCTTTAATTGTCTCTATTACATCTGGATATAAAGTTTTAGCTGCATCTCCAATAACTTCAAGTTTAATAATATCAATTCCCGTAGCTTCTCTCATTAATCTAAAAGTAGTAATTGCTTCTTCTGCTGTAAAACACCCTGCACTATTTGGTAAAAGTTTTACATTTGTGTCTTTAAAGTAATCTAATAAATTCTCTTCATTTGGATTCATAATATTAACTCTTCTAATTGCAACAGTAATTAATTCACTTCCACTTGCAATTGTTGCATCTTTTGTAGTCTGAAAATCTTTATATTTTCCACTTCCAACGATTAATCTGCTATTAAATTCATAATTACCTATTTTTAAAATATCACTCATATTGTATTATCTCCTATAAATTTTAAATATTCTTTACTCGCATTTGTAATATCTAATTGAATAATTTCGGGCAAATCATAACTATGTAATTCTTTTATTTTGCTTTTGATTTTTTCAAAATTTTCTTTTGTTGTTTTTATACTCAAAAGTGTTTCATTATCACAACAAAACTCGTTATTCCAAGAGTAAAAAGATTCAATTTCACTTAATTGTACGCAAGCAGCTAGTTTTTCTTCAACTAAAGCTTTTGCTATTTTTTTTGCTTCGTCTTTATTTGAGCAAGTTGTTTGAATCAAAACTATATTCATAATTTTCTAATCTCCTCTACTAAATCAGAGGGAATTAAAGAGTAGTTATTTTTTTTATAATTTCTTGAAGCTATTGCATGGGCTAAGCTAGCAGTTATAGCTGCATCAAGGGCTTTATAGCCTTGAGCTAAAAGTGAGCCAACTAGACCACTTAAAACGTCTCCACTTCCACCTTTACTTAAAACTGCACTTCCAAAACTATTTACAAATAATTTCTCATTTTGAGAGATAATCACATTAGCGCCTTTTAACAAAAGCACTACTTTTGGATATTTTTCAGAAAACATTTGCACATATAAAAATCTATTATTTTGTAATTCACTAACATCAATATCTGCAATTTCACAAAGTTTTAAAAGTGAAACAAACTCTTTTGGATGTGGAGTTAAAACTACTTCTTGATTTAATACTTCGCAAATTAGCTCATCATAAAATAAATCTGCGTCTATTATTTTTGCTACATCTTTATTTAGCAATCTTCTTATCTCTTCAGTTTCATATTTTCCCAAACCCATTCCAATTGCAATTGCTGTACAATTTTCACTAACAAAATGCGTTTGCATAATATGATAAGGCAAATCTAAATTTTCATGGCAAACCACACTCACAAGTCCAGCACCAAAACCAAAAGCAGCTTTAGCAGCAATTATTCCAGCACCTTTTTTACAACCAGCAACTACATTTAAATGTCCAAAACTTCCCTTGTGAGAGTTCTTTTTATTTCTAAAAGGTAAGTTCATATCACTTTCATCTAAGAGAAATTTATTTGAGTCTATTTCATAAAGATTTCTTTGAATTCCTAAGTCTGCAACAACAATTTTTCCAACATAATCTTTAGCAATATCAGTAAAAAGTGAAGTTTTTAAAGCACCCATTGTAATTGTAACATCAGCCTCAAAAGCTGTTGATTGAACTTGTCCTAGTGAGTTTATCCCACTTGGAATATCACAAGCTATTTTTATAGATTCATAAGAGTTTAGAGTATTTATTAGATTTTCGCAGTTTTGATTTAATGGTTTATTCAAACCAGTTCCAAATATACAATCAACTATAACATCAGCATTTGAGAGTTCATCAACTACATTTACACCTAATGCATGAGCTCTTTGTAATTGCAGTTTTGCCATCTCTGATTTTGCACTTAAGAATAAATAGAGTTTTACATCAAATTTTGTGTGAAGAAGTCTAGCTAGTGTAATTCCATCTGCGCCATTATTTCCACTTCCACATACTATTAAAATTGATTTACAAGAAGAGTGATTTTCGCTGATATATAAAGCCATACTTGAAGCAGCATGTTCCATGAGTAAATCTTCACTTAATAAAAATTTCTCGTAACATCTTTTGTCTAAAGAATTAACCTCATCAAATAATTTCTGCATTATATATCCTTTATTTATTTTCTAAATTTCCAGCCATCACTTTCTAAAATAGTTTTTATTTTCTCTTTTACATCCCCTTGAAGTTCAAGCCACTCTTCATTTATGGCTCCACCACAAGCTAATTTTTTCTTCAAAAGTTTTAATACTTCTTTTTTATCATCTTCACTTATATTAAATCTTCCAACAAGTGTAACTGGTTTTCCTTTTCTTTTTTCAAAGGTAAATACTAGCTGATGTTGATTTTTTGGAATGATTTCATTTGAAGATTTAGCTGAGTTTTTTTTATCTTCTTTTATTGTATCAAAACTATTACCATCTAATTTTGCTCCCATTGAAAAAGCTAATTTATCTGCTAAGCCCATATTAACTCCTTGATTCTTGATTGTACATCAATATCATTTATTAATATAAAATCATTTTGTTTATATTGTTCAACTGCAACTCTTCCAATCATTGCTGCATTATCAGAGCAATATTTCAGTTCACTTAAATATAAAGTTGTATTATGTTTTTCACATAACTCTTCAAGTTGTGAACGCAAATGTATATTTGCACTTGCTCCTCCAACGATTGCGAAGTTTTTTGGAACATTTTGTTTAAATAGTTTTTTTAATTTTTGAATAATATGTAAAACTGCAGTTTTCTGAAAAGAGGCACAAATATCATATTTGTCTTGTAGTGTTATTCCACCTTCTTGATTTTCAAGTTTTTCAATTTCAAGTCTAACTGCATTTTTTAATCCAGAATATGAAAACTCGATTTTTGGACTTTGTCTAAGTGGAATTGGCAAATCAAATCTATTCTCATCACCTAATAAAGAATACTCTTGAACTACTGGACCACCAGGATATCCAAGTCCTAACATTTTTGAAACCTTATCAAAACTCTCTCCAAAACTATCATCCATAGTACTTGCAACTACTTTCATATCATTTAAACTATTTGCTTCTATGATTTGTGTATGTCCACCTGAAACCAATAAAATAGTCATAGGTAATATTTCATCTTTTTCAATAAACAGTGAATAAATATGACCTTTTAGATGATTAACAGCAATTAATGGAAGTTTTAATGAAATAGCTAGCGCTTTTGCCATTGTTACGCCTTCCATTAGAGTAACTGAAAGACCCGGTGCATTTGTAACAGCGATCGCTTTTAGTTTTGGGAAATACTCTTTACACTCTTCTAGAATCTTTGGAAGTGCTTCTATATGAAGTCTAGCAGCAAGTTCTGGAACAACACCACCATAAATGCTATGTTGAAGTTCTTGAGATATTTTTTTATGGTAGATTAGTTTATTTGTTTCTATTTGAGTGATAGATATTGAGCTATCATCACAAGAGCTTTCAATACTTAAAATCATTCATGCTCTTTATTAATTTCACATTCATCAACTCGTTTTATCCAATCCAATGCACAATCAAGTTTTCCAAAACCAGAAGCTGCATTTATATGTCCTGCATTTTCCATAATTTTCATACCAATATTTAGTTTTGATTGAAGTTCAATTGCCTCTTCAATACTCATATATGGATCATTTGTTGAAGCTGCCATTATTATCTCTTTAGCTTTTAAATCTTTTGCAATTGGATAAGGGAAAAAAGTTTTTGCTTCTTCAATAGTTCTATTTCTTGAAACTGGAGCTACTAACATTAATTTATCAAGTTTAATATCAAGTTCATCACAAGTGTGAAACCATAAAATATTTGCTAATGAATGACAAACTACAATATTAGGTTTGAAATGATTTAACTCATTTTTTAAGAAATCTTTCCACTCTTCTAGTTTTGGGTTTTCTCTACTTGGAAAAACAGGGAAAGAAACAATATAATTTTCTTTAATTAAATCGCTTGCTAACTGTGCTTGCCAATGAGGAAAATCACTTCCACTTAAACCATGAAGTATTAAAACTCTCTTACTCAATTTTTAATCCTTTTAATAATTTCTAACACACCGTACATATTTTTTTGTTTTTCTATTATCATAATATGGTGTTCCACTTACAAAATGCATATAATCTGCGTTATACCAAAGTGTTCGCCAATGAGCAGTTGATGCCCAATATCCATCTGGAACATTATATTTAAAAGCAAAATTTATATTTGTTTTTATATTTTTTTTGTAAACGACTGTTTCAAACTCATCAATATGAGCTAATCGCCAATCTGAAAAACCAATAAAATTAAGATTTTCACAATATTTTTTAGCTTCATCATGATCCATTAAATTTTTAATAACAGATACATCATCTACCCACATCAATTTAGATTCATCGTCTAAAACTACCTCTTTAGAGCCATCTCTATATATTTTTGCATCAAGTAATGACAAAAAAACAAGTAATAAAAATAGATATTTCATTAGTTATCCTTTAAATTGGATACTTCAAACTTCCCTCTTTTAAGTGCTGATTCAACATTTGAATCAAGCAACTCAATATTTATTTTGTAGTCAGTTTTATAAACTAAACCAACTAATTCCTTATGAGAAGTTTTCTCTTTCTCTATTGTACTATGTTTTTTCCATTCATCAAATTTTTCTTCATACAATTTTGTTATATCTTTTTCAAAATTATTTCTTGAATAAATTAAATAAATAACCATAATCAGAAGTATTCCAAAAGGTATTAATAAATCAAGCCCCACAGTAACTTCTCACTTCTTTATCTATTTCAAATATCTCTTCTATTGATGTTGGTTTTACATTATTAAATTTATTTATTGCATTTAATGTAATTTTTGAAACATCTAAAAAACCAATTTCTGAATTTAAGAATTTTGCAACTGCAACTTCATTTGCAGCATTTAAAACAACTCCTAAATCAAGATTATTTAATATATCATCTTTTATTTCCCAAATTGGGTATCTTGAAGTTTCAATTTTTTTAAACTCTAAAGAAGCAACTTCTACTAAATCAACTGGTTTTAAAATTGGTTCATCACAAGCCCCAAGTATTGCATAAGCTATTGGAAGTTGCATTGAAGCATTTGCAATATGAGCAGTTGTACTTCCATCCGCAAAATTTATAAAAGCATGAATAAGTGATTTTGTTTCGATAATTGCATCAAGTTTTCGTATATCAAAAAGCCAAGCTGCTTCCATTAGTTCAAACATTTTGTTTGTCATTGTTGCACTATCGATTGTGATTTTATTTCCCATTGACCAGTTTGGATGAGCTAAAGCCTCTTTAATTGACACATTAGCTAACTTTTCAAGAGGATAATCTCTAAAAGAGCCTCCACTTGCAGTTACTAACATTGAATCAATTTTTTTATCTTGAAGTAAATACCAAAGTCCAAAATGTTCACTATCAATTGGTTTTAGTTTTGTTTGGTCTATAAATTTTCCAGCAACAACAAGTGATTCTTTATTTGCTAAGGCAATTTTTTTGCCACACTCGATAGCTTTTAGCGTTGGTCGTAAACCTAAAAATCCAACTAAAGCATTTACAACAGTTGAAGATTCACTCTCTTGGATTGCATGTAAAATTGCAGTTTCTCCAAAAGATACATTGTTATGATTTACTAAATAAATATCTTCAGCTCTATCAATAACAACTCTTTTTGGTTTAAACTCTTTTATTTGTTGATTTAATAACTCGATATTTCTTCCAGCTACTAAAACCTCAACATTTAAGTTGAATTTTCGTGCGATATTTAATGTGTTTACACCAATAGAACCTGTACTTCCAAGAAGTATCAAATTACAACCCTTAATAACACTAACATCACAATTGCACCAAATAGGTATCCATCAGTTCTATCTAAAACTCCACCATGTCCTGGAAGAATTGTTCCACTATCTTTAACTCCAGCTTCTCTTTTTAGATAACTTTCAAATAAGTCTCCAAAAATTGAAGTAATTGATACTATTCCTGAGATAATCAAAGCATTTACAAAACTAATCCCATTTGTTGAGAAAAGTGTTCCTAAAATAACTGCAAACACAACTCCACCAATAACACCCTCTATAGTTTTATTTGGACTTGTTTCACAGAATTTTGTTTTTCCAACACTTTTACCTACAAAATAAGCTCCAATATCTGTACTTGCAACAATTACTAATAACCATAAAAGAGTCATTGTTCCATACTCACTATATAAAGCTAAAAGGAATAAAAATGATGCTGTTGGGTATAAAAGAGGTAAAAACATATGTACATTTAATGTTTTTTTATACGCTAATTGTGAAGCATAAACAATTGCTACAATAAAAATCAAATCTTCTGGTTTTGGATAAAAATATGCTGCAAGCCATAATATTGATGTATAAACATAAATACTATCACTTTTTAGACTATAAAGTTTTTTTGATTCTGAAATTGAAATCAACAACATGATTCCAAAAACTAACCAAAATATAAAATATGAATCGATATAACCTATTGCTAGCATTGATACAAATAATACAATACCTGTTTTTATACGAGTTGAACTCTCATTTATTATGTTTAACATTTCACTGAACCTTAAATTTAAAAGTTTGAGATTATACTAAATTTTGGCTTGTAATTTGTAAAGATTGAAATATTATAGGGGATTAAGTTAACATTTGTTTAATATATCTACAAAAGCTAAACTCAAAAAATGAATTTAGCTTTTGATTTATTATTTATTCAGAAGTGATGAAAAATCTTTATGATTAATAATATCTCCTATTAATTGTTTTATTGTTGGACTAAATGATGTTCCCATATTGTTACATGCAGTTGTTGCTAAATAAGAAGATGGATAATCTCTTTTTGTATTTACTGTTATAAATCTTCCATTTGATGATGTTATTGTTACATTTATTTCCCAATATGCATTTCCAAGCATTGTACTTCCATAAATCTTATTTAAATTTCCACTTATTTTTAAATCAGAGTTTTTATCATAAGATCCAGCCATTTTTAACTCTGAAATTAAAGCATCTTTTATATATTCTTCAAAAGATTCACCCTTTGGAGTAGATACAGTTTCTGCTAATCTACACATAATGCTACTTTCACCAGCTGTTGTTGCAGTAAAATTTGAAACATCTAATTTTAACTCTTTATAGTCTCTTAAAGTTTGTACATTATCCGCAGATACATTATATTCTGAAGTTTTTATACCACATCCTGTAAATAAAACTGTAGCGCAAATAATTAAGCTCGCCATTAATAATTTTTTCGTCATTCTTTTCCCTTGCTTTAAAATGGGAACAATTATACTAGACGAAATGACTCAATCTTGACTCATTTTAATTATTATCTCAAATTTATATTTTTGTTAAAATTAAGATAATTAAAACTACAGTAATCCAGAAAGTGATTTTGCAATACCTTTTGAAAGTTCTGATTTTGCTTCTTCAAATTGTAAATTTACTTGATTTGCTGTGCTTATAACTCTTGTTCTATAGATTTTCCATTGAACATCATTTGTATTTACATTTTGGCTAACTGTTGAAGATGTCCCTTGATCTGAATAATTTTCTTCAGATTGAACTATTTTCTCATTAATTGCAGGTCTTTGTCTAATTTCAACATCTGTTACCATTGAATAATAAATATCTTTTACCATTGTATCAGCAAGAAGTCCTGCAACTGCACCAATAGCAGCACCAACACCTAAATTACTACCTGAACCTCCAGTTGCTGCTGAAACTCCAAGTCCCAATAGCCCACCACCAAATCCACTTTTTAATGCACTATCTGAATCTGTAGCATCTGTTTTTCCTACTTGTAAAACATTTGCTTGAATCATAAAATATGCTTCATCAGGATCTGCTACAACTTTGAATCCTTTTGATTCAAATGCTCTTTTTATTTGCTCTTCTATTTCAATATCTTTATCAGTTGTATTTCTTACTTTTACATAAACTATCTGTTTTTGAGGAGAAACTGGTTCTAAAAAAATTGAATCACTCATTTTAGTCTGAACTACTAAGTCTCTTTTTTCAATTGCAGTTGCTGCTGCGCCACAACCTGAGATAACTAAGCTTATAAATAAAGCACTAAAAACTAATAAACCTAATTTAAAAATATTTTTCAATTCTTTTCCTTAAAATAATTTTCGACATTCTACAAAATTAATCATTTAAAATTGTGTAATTTTAAAATCATATTTTAACTACTGTTGTTGTGTATGGATTATATAACACATTCGCACCCGATTGAATTTTCACATTTCTTCTTTGAGTAAAATCAATTTCATAAGTTCCACCAAAATCAACTGAAAATTTTGCACACAAAATTGCTGCTTGATTTATTACACTATCAGGAATAGTTTTTTTACTATTTTGAACAATAACATGGCAAGATGGCCTATCTTTTAAGTGAAACCAAAAATCACTAGCTTTTGAGTTTTCTAATAAATGAATGTTTTCTCTCTCACTTGTTCCTAACATTATTTTAAATCCCTCAAAATAAAAACTCTCATATGATTGAGCTTTCTTTGTTTTAATTTGATTTCTCTCTTTTTTGGGAGATAAAAAATCGCACTCTTCAATAGATTCAGCACTATTAATATTGTTCATTAATCTTAATAAAAATTCCAATTTCTCATCTAAATTATCTTTTTCTAATGAGATATTAGAAGCTTTTTGTTTTGCTCTTTTTGCTTTTTTAAATAAATCATTTGAATATTTTGAAGCACTCGGCTTTTCTTCTAAATCAATCTCAACTTCAATTCCCTCATAATTAAAAACTTTTAAACTCTTTTGATATGGTTTAATATTATGAAGATTTGACAAAATCAAATTTGCTTTTTCATAAAGCATATTTGATTCAAGTTCTAATTCCTCTTTTTTAGGTAAAGACTCTATAGTTTTCTTTAGTTTTTTTGCTTTTTTATCTATTTGTGAGATTTTTTGTTTTTTGACATTTTCTAAACTCTGTTTCTCTTTTTCTTCATATATTTCATATAAGTACTCTTCAATGTTATCCACAACATCGATTTTTGGAATAAAAGTTTGTTTAGGAATCTCATCCAATTTTATTCCAACTTTTACAACTCTACTTGATGAAAATTCATCTACATGTCTTAATGCTTCAACAATTACTCTATTTTCATCCAAAATTATAATATTTGTATGTTTTCCTGTAAATTCTAACTGTAAAATTGTTATGAGTTTTTTATATGAGGAAGAAGAATTTACTCTAAAGTTTATGATTTTGTCATCGTTATACATCTCAATATTCTCTATATTTGAGTTATTAAATCTCTTTTGTAAGGCAACGTCAAAGGGCGCATTAAAATCTTTTTTTGAAGATAAAATCTTTTTAGATTTAAAAATTGTACTGTTTCCTTTAGAAATATCAATATATATAATATTCTTATTATTAAATTCAATTATAATAATATTATTATCAATTCTCTTAATATGCTTGATATTATGGGCATTTATCGCTAGATATTGGACTATTTGTTTTAATAAAAAATGTTTCATGATTGTTCACTTTGTGTAATATTTTCTAAGAGTTTTTTTATATACATTAGATATAATGATTCTAAATTTTTATTAGGAGTATAACATGAAATTATTAAAAGTTATCATGGCTGGGTCATTAGTATTAGGTGTTGCATCAACTTCATTATCAGCAGATGCTGTAAAAGGTCAAAAATTATTTAGTAAATTACTAAAAGGTCCTTGTGATATGAATGGTGCCAAATTTGCCGCTAAACACTCGCAAGAAGAGTGGAAAGAGCTAAAAACATCTGGTAAATTTGAAGCTGAAGTTATCAAAATTTGTCCAAATGTTAAAGCTGGAGATTTAAGTGACTCTGCACAAGAACATATTATAGATTTCGTAATTGAGTTTGCAAATGATTCAGGAAATGTTCCTTCTTGTTAATATAAGTTTAATTTATAAATCTAAGTGAATTGTAAAAAAGGAAAAACATGAAAAAAAGTTTAATTGCATTATCTTGCGTTGCTGCCTTCGCAACTACATCATTTTCAAGTGATGTTAATACAGAAATGTATAAACAAATTCAGGCTCTAAAAGCTCAAATTGATGCTTTAGAAAAAAAAGTTGCTGCTCAAGAAGCAGCACAAACACAAAAAGTTGAACAACCTGCGGTTACTTCAATTGATGAAAAAAGAATATCAAAAATAGAAAAAAAACTTGACACAGTTTCAAATACTGCAACTGCTGCAAAAATTCAAAGTGGAAATGATAATCTAAAATGGGATGTTGATTTCAGAACTCAAGTTGATAATATTCAATATAAATTAGCAGATGGTTCAAAAGCTAAAAATAATGCACTTATGACAAATAGATTATGGTTAGGTGCAGGATATAAAGCAGATGACAACTCATCATTTCACGGAAAATTATCTTATAACAAAGCCTTTGGAGATACAGCGAATCACTCTCAATCAAATACAAATCCTGGATATGCAAACTTTGATTGGGTTACAAATGAAAATGCTACTGACAATAATATAAAAGTAAAAGAAGCTTATTGGTTATATACAAATGAAACATTTATAGGAACAGATGTTCCTTGGTCAGCTTCTGTTGGAAGAAGACCATCAACAGATGGTTTACCTATAAATATTAGAAATGACCAAAAAGAAAACTCTCCACTTTCTCATGTGGTAGATGTTGAATTTGATGGATTCTCATTTAAATTTGATACTGAAGCAGTTACAGGATTTACTGGTTCTTGGTTTAAAATTTGCGCAGGAAGAGGTTTATCAAATGCTACTCCTAGATTTGATATGTTTAGCCCTGCTTATTCAAGAGATGATAATAAAAATGTTGATGTGGATTTATTAGGAGTAATTGCTGTTCCTTATGATGATGGACAATATTCAGTTCATATGAATTATGCAAGAGCTTGGAATTTAATTGGATTTGATGGTCAATCTTTAAATAATTTCAATACAAAATATGGTGCATACCAAAGTTCACCTAGTGCATCAACTGCTTATGACTTACAAGTTGCAACACCATCATTCAAAGATGTTGGAGATATTGACTATGCGACAATTCTATTTAAAACAGAAAGTATAGGAAATGGTATTTCTGATTATTTAGATAATAGTATTGCTTTTGCTTCATTTGCAGCAAGTAAAACAAATCCAAATGAAAAAGGAATGTTAGGTTCACTTGATTCTGAAACTGGAACTTCTGTTTGGTTAGGAGTAAATGCACCTTGTCCTATTTTACCTGATAGTTCAAAAATTGGATTTGAATGGAACAAAGGTAGTAAATACTGGAGATCTATGACTTATGGTGAAGATACTTATGCTGGAAGTAAAATAGCTACTCGTGGTCAAGCTTGGGAAGTATACAGAACTCAAAAATTAACTAATGCTTTAAGTTTTGGAGTTAGTTATGTATTAATGCAATATGATTATACTGGTTCAAACTCATTCTTTGGAGCAGATGGAACTCCTATGACAATGGCAGAAGCTCAAAGTGCTGGACAAAATCCAGTTAAAGAAGCTCAAGATGTTAGAGCTTATATGAGATATAGATTCTAAATTATAAAAATAAAAAGAGGTAATTCTCTTTTTATTTTCTACTTTTATCTAAAATCATATTTATCAAATTTATAAATTACTTTTTCAGCTAACTCAATCATTTTTATATTTAATAATTTGAATTCTTTATCTTTTATCTCTACTAAAAATTTATCATAAACATGCGAATACGGATAAATAATAAAATATATATACTCTTTTGATTTAGATTCTTTATTTAACTCTTTAAACCAAAGCGCAAGTAATGAAAAATAGAGCATTGAAGGATTAAACTCTTCATTTTCTTTTAGATTTTTAGATATTTCTTTATTAATAAAATTGTATCCATCTAAAATTGCTTTAATTCTATAGTGTTTTCTATTTTCTAAATAATAATTTTGAGGAAAAGTTATATTTGAAATTTGCTTTAACATATCATTTCCTATGTTGTTAAATCCTTCAATTATATCTTTGTCAGTTACATACTTTTCTATATCACCTTTATCTTTGTACGATAGAATCAAGTCTTTACAAAATAACAATAAGCTTTCTGTTTTTATTTTTGATAAGTTTAAAATCATACTTAATTGTAACGAAAATTTACTAAATTAAGTTATATCTCAATTAGTTTAAGTCACTTTGAGGTAAAATAAACGTAATTTAATAAATAATTAAGAAAAAAAGGAAATTATTGGAACCTATTGGTATATTAAAAGATGGTCAAGTCTACGACCTTCAAACTGCTCTGGCTTTAAATATCCAAGGAGAAGAGATTAAAGCTGATGATTCAAAAGAATCTTTAGATATTTTAAGACACTCTTGTGCACACATGATGGCACAAGCTATCAAAGAACTTTATCCTGAAGCTAAATTCTTCGTTGGACCTGTTGTAAAAGAAGGTTTTTACTATGATTTTAAAGTAGAAAGTAAAATCTCAGATGAGGATTTACCAACTATTGAAAAAAAGATGAAAGAAATCGCAGATAGAAAACTTCCTATTACCCGACATGAAACTACAAAAGAAGAATTTTTTGAAAAATTCAAAAATGATGAGTTAAAACAAGCTGTTCTTAAAAATATCAAAGATACAACCTTAACAATATATAAACAAGGTGATTTTGAAGATTTATGTAGAGGTCCTCATTTACCAAATACAAGAATGATTAGAAGTTTTAAACTAACAAGAGTTGCTGGTGCATATCTTGGTGGTGATGAAAAAAATGAAATGATTACAAGAATCTATGGAATCGCATTTTTTGATAAACAAGCTCTATTTGATTATTCAAGAATGATAGAAGAAGCAAAAAAAAGAGACCATAGAAAACTTGGAACTGAATTAGAACTTTTCACATTCAATGACGATGTTGGAGCTGGTCTTCCAATGTGGTTGCCAAATGGTGCAAGATTAAGAAGTAAACTTGAACATCTTTTATATAAAGCTCATAGAGTAAGAGGTTATGAACCTGTTCGTGGTCCAGAAATCTTAAAAGCTGAAATGTGGAAAATCTCTGGTCACTATGCAAACTACAAAGAAAATATGTATTTTACTACTATTGATGAACAAGAGTATGGAATCAAACCTATGAACTGTGTTGGACATATTCAAATCTTTAAAAACAATTTAGTTTCATATAAAGACTTACCAAAAAAACTTTTTGAATATGGTGTTGTTCATAGACATGAAATGTCTGGTGCAATGCATGGATTATTTAGAGTTAGAGAATTTACTCAAGATGATTCACATATCTTTTGTACACAAGATCAAATAAAAGAAGTTATTTTTGAAGTTCTTGAATTTGTTGATGCACTATTAAAAATGTTTGATTTCAAATATGAAATCGAAGTATCAACAAAACCAGAAAAAGCAATCGGTGATGATATTTTCTGGGAGAAAACAACTGCTGGTATCATGGATGCTTTAAATGAGAAAAATATTTCTTATGAAATTGATGAAGGTGGAGGAGCATTTTATGGTCCAAAAATCGACATTAAAATCTTAGATGCTATTGGAAGAAAATGGCAATGTGGAACTGTTCAAGTAGATATGAACTTACCACAAAGATTTAATGCTGAGTTCATTAATGATAAGGGAGAAAAAGAGCAACCTGTAATGATTCACAGAGCAATCTTAGGTTCTTTTGAAAGATTTATAGGAATTTTAACTGAACATTGCGCTGGTGAATTTCCATTTGTAATTGCACCGACTCAAGTTATTTTTGTACCAATTGCAGATACACATGTTGAATATGCAAAAGAGTTACAAAAAGCTTTAGTAGAAGATGGTATGGATTCTAAAATCTTTAATATGAACGAAAGTTTAAATAAAAGAATCAGAATGGCAGAAAAAGAGAGAGTTCCAATGATAGTTGTTATTGGAGATGAAGAAGTTGCTAATAAATCTGTTGCATTAAGAAATAGAAGAACTAGAGAACAATCAAATATGAGCAAAGATGAGTTTATATCTATGCTGAATGAAATATTAAGCGGGAGCAAAATTTGAGTAAAGACAAAAGAAAAGACGATGTAATCATGAATGAAATGATTACAGTAAAAGAAGTGAGATGTACAGGTGATGATGGTACTAATTATGGGATAATTAGTACAGCTGAAGCGCTTCAAACTGCCGATAGCTTAGGTTTAGACTTAGTTTTAATTGCTCCAGATGGTAAACCTCCTGTTGCTAAAATTATGGATTATGGTAAATTTAGATACCAACAAGAAAAAAAGAAAAAAGAAGCTAAAAAGAATCAAAAAGTTATTGTTGTTAAAGAGATAAAACTTTCTGTTAAAATTGCTGAAAATGATGTTAACTATAAAGTGAAACATGCAAGAGAATTTCTTGAAGAAGGAAATCATGTTAAATTTAGAGTTTTCCTAAAAGGTAGAGAAATGGCAAATCCTCAATCAGGAGTTGATGTTTTAAATAAAATATGGCCAATGATTGAAGACATTGCTGTAATGGATAAAGAACCTAAACTTGAAGGAAGATACGTTAATATGATGGCTCTTCCAAAAAACTAATACCTTTACTCTCTTAAAAAAGAAGAGATTAGTCTCTTCTTTTTATTTTAATCCAAATAAAAATCAATTCTTAAACTTAAAATAAGTGGGATTTAAGTATAATCCAAAACTTTTTCATGTATATGAAAACGCAAATTTATAAGGAGGATTCTTCAATGCCAAAAATGAAAACTGTTAGTGGCGCTTTAAAAAGATTTAAAGTGAAGAAAAACGGGTCAATTAAAAGAGGTTCAGCTTTTAGAAGCCATATCTTAACTAAAATGACACAAAAAAGAAAAAGAAATCTACGAGGACCAAAAACTGTTCATAAAACAGATGCTGGTAGAATACTTGTAGCATTATGTAAAGCGTAATTACTTAAAATTTAAGTAATTTTTGTCCCTCCATCAAACGATGGAAAAGTTCAGCAATTTGCTGACACCTTATTAGAAATAATGGTTAAGAAAGGAAATATATATGCCTAGAGTTAAAACTGGTGTTGTAAGAAGAAGAAGACATAAAAAAGTATTAAAAGCTGCTAGAGGTTTCTTTAGTGGTAGAAGAAAACACTTTAGAAAAGCTAAAGAGCAATTAGAAAGATCTTTAGTTTATGCTTTCAGAGATAGAAGACAGAAAAAAAGAGACATAAGAAAATTATGGATTATAAGAATCAATGCAGCTTGTAGATTAAATGATATTAACTACTCAAGATTCATGAACGGATTAAAATTATCTGGTTTAGATTTTGATAGAAAAATCTTAGCTGATATGGCTATGAATGATTCTGCTGCATTTGCATCTTTAGTAGTAACTGCTAAATCTGCACTAAAATAAATTTGCACAAACACTAAAAAAGGGTTAGAAGATTTTCTTCTAACCCTTTTTTTATGCCTTTATCAAAAAATTATAATAAAGGCTCATTTACATCAATCTTACAATTATTATCTTTACAAACAATATTTGCATCCAAATAATAAATTTCTGACATATCAACTTTTGCATCTTTTAATTTAGACCAAGCTTCAATTGCTCTTCCACCTGTTGTGCAATTAAACACAATAGTTTTATTTTTTGGTAATTTTTCTAATAACTCTTTTGCATTTAATTTAGAAGCCTCAATATTTATAGCACCTTTAATATATCCATTTTTAAACTCATTTGGAGCAGTAACATCAACTATTTGAATATAAGATGGAACTTTGTCTTCTAAAATTGCTTTTTTTAGCCATTCTCCATCAACACTTCCCTCATCACTTCCAAGTTTTAAACCATTTTTACTAAATTGCTCTTTTTTAACAACTTTTTTTTCTTCAGTTATACTTTTTGAAGATGCTGTCGTAGCTAATCCAGCTTCTTTCCAAGCAGGAAGCCCACCTGCATAAACTGTAACATCTTTATAATCTAATGAAACTAATTTATTTGCAATTATATGTGATTTCTCACAAGTATATCCACCACAAAATATAACTATTTTCTCAGTTTTATCAATTGGAAATCTTCCTACTAATTTTAGTAAATTTGTATCAGGAATAGATATAGCTCCAGGAATTGTCTCTTGTAAATATTTAGGATAAGGTCTTGCATCAACAATAAAAGCTGAATTATTTTCTTGAAATACTTTTATAACTGAAGTATCAATTTCAAGATAACTAAGTTTATTCCACTCAGGTTCACCTGCTGAATAAACTTTTACATTTGTATGACCTTTTTCTTTTAATTTTTGTGCAACAATTGGACTTTTTGTACAATTATATCCTCCACAATAAACTATAAGTTCTTTATCCATTGGAATATCTTTCAACACAGAATAATATTCATCAAATTTTGTATCTGGAATATTTAAACTTGAAGGAATTGTTCCTTTTTGATATTTTATTTCTGGTCTAGCATCTATTAGAACTGCATTTACACCATTTCTATTACCTTGATTTATAGCTTTTTTTACATAATTAAAATCTACTTGTTCTAATTGGTATTTTTTAACTAATTCCAAAACAACTTCAGTTGGTGCTGAAAGATTTTCCACTTCAACTGAAAAACTTAACATTCCCGTTAAAAGAAAACTTGATACGATTAAACTCTTAAATCTTTTATTCATTTTGAATTCCTTTTAAATAATTTAATTAAAAATCTTGGTATTAAAACTAGTACATATACAATAAATGTAAAAATAAGAGGATGAAATCCTCCCAAACCATAAGCCCCAGATTTTGATAAATCAGAAATGTGCTTAATTGGATGAGTTAATAATTCATCATAATGCATAATTATTGTCAAAATCATTAAGATGCTTACAATAATTAATAACTCTTTTTTCATTTAAATTTCTTAAGCTTTACCGCTTAACATTCCATATTGAGTCATAGGTTTAAGTAAATAAACTTTTAATAACCACCAAATATATCTCTCTTGTGTAGGATCAAGAGGGAAAGATGGTGTAGGTTTTGATGTCCAATCAAACTCTGCTAACATAACTTTTCCAATATCTGTAATTAATGGACAAACAGTATAACCAGCATATTTAGAAGTTGGTTCTTTACCTTCCATAACAGCAATTAAATTATCTACTAATACTTTATATTGTTTTCTAACACTTCCACCTGTTTTTCCCATAGGAACAGCGGCAATATCACCTAATGAAAAAATATTTTTATATTTAACATGTTGTAAAGTCTCTTTATCAACTGGAACCCAACCTTTAGCTGAACCAATAGCAGATTTTCCAATTTCATCTGGAGCTTTTTGAGGAGGAGTGATATGAAGGAAATCAAATGGAACTTCTACATTTTGATGTTTTGTAATAGTTTCATACTCTTCTAAATCTTTATCATAAGCACCTTTTTCTTGCCAATGTTTATCAAATATTGCAATCTTTTTCGTAAGGTCAACCCCAGTTAAATTATGATTAAAATTCCACTTCATATCTCTTGCAATAAATTGTTTTTCAATAGCATCTGCATACTCTTTTACACCAAATAATTTCCCAGAATCCGCATAAAAAGTTAATTCAGCATTTGCTCTTGCATTTGCTTCATTTAATCTAGCATTTGTAAGATACATAACTTTTTTTGGTGCTCCACCGCATTTAATTGCAGTATTTGGATCTGTAAATATACCTTTTACTTTTTGTCCATTTTTTGCTTTTTCAATGAATTTTTGCATTTGTGTCCACATAGCAACAGCTGAATCAATATTATAAACAGATGTAGCTCCTGTATCTCCAAATACTTTTAATATTTTAGATGCATCACCAGCACTATAAGCATTTCCTATTTCTTCTAAACCTTTAATTGAACCATAATCTAAAGCTATCCCTGCTGCAACAATTAAAAAATCATAACTTATTGTTTCTCCTGATTCTAATGCAACTTTATTTGCCTCAGGATTAAAATCCACTGCTCTATCTTTTAAAAGTGTAACTCCACTTGGCAAAAAATCTTTTGTATCGTAATCAACATCTGCTTTTGTATAAAGTCCTGATCCTATTAATGTTGTACCTGGCTGATAAGAAACAGATTTTGGATTTGGTTCAATGATTGTAATATCGGGATTAGATAAAGCATTTACTAATCTTGCCGCTGTTGAAATACCTGCTAATCCTCCTCCAATAATCAAAATCTTTCCAGCAGCATCGCTAGCTTTTAATTCAGTAGCAGCTTCAGCAGTTGTACTTCCTCCCATTAAATAAGCAGCACTTCCTAGTCCAGCTAACTTAAATGCTTCCCTTCTTGAAATCCCAGATTTCTTCAATTCAGAATCAACTAGCTCTAATGCTTTATCTAGTTCATTTTTTGCCATTTTAATTTCCTTTAATCTTAATAATAAGTATGTACTAAGGATAACAAAAAAGAGATAATAATTTACTTATAAAAAATATCTCATATTATTTTAAGAATTATTAGATTTATTTATATAATATAGAGATTCTATATATTCTTCTTTATCATTAATATTCATAAATTCACTATTATTTGGGAATTCTATAATATTATATTTACTATTCTTTATCAAATAAAAAATTTTATGAATATCATTTTTTA
>JBBRXF010000041.1:0-19538 GCA_038248665.1 Campylobacterales bacterium
AGTGGAGATGCATTAAAATATCCCCTTGAAAACTATTTTGAACCGTTTTTCTCAAATGAAGACAAACAAAAAGACTCTTTTGGTTTAGGTTTATATATTATTTTTAATATTTTAAAAGCAAATAATTACAGTTTAGAGTATGAATATATTGATGGAATAAATAGATTCATTTGCAAAAAGGATGAACCATCTACGATATAGCAATAATAGGAGCAGGAGCTAGTGCTTTAATGTTAGCTTCAAATTTAGATAAAAAAAAATACAATAATATTTGTCTAATTGATACAAGTGCAAAAATAGGTTCAAAAATTAAAGTCTCAGGTGGAGCAAAATGTAATATTACAAATGAGCTTGTAACTTCTAATAATTATTTAGGAGATAGGGAATTTGTTGCCCAATTATTAGAGAAGTTTTCTAAAAATGATTTGTTATCTTTTTTAAATAAAAATGCTGTATTTCCAAAAATAAATCCAAAAATTGTAAAAGGAACATATTTTTGTAACTCTAGCCAAGATGTTATTGATATGTTCACAAAACTAACTACGCATGTAAAAAAATATCTCAATACAACAGTTTTAGATATAGATTTTAATAAGCATTTTAGAATAAAAACAGATTCGAAATTAATTGAAGCAAAAAAAGTTGTAGTTGCAAGTGGTGGTTTGTCATATCCAGTTTTAGGTGCATCTTCAATTGCTTTTGATACTGCAAAAAAGTTTGGACACTCAATCATAAAACTTGAACCTGCCCTTGTAGGGTTTACTGTTCAAAAAGAGCAGTTTTGGTTTAAAAATCTTTCAGGTATTTCAATGCCAGTTTTTACTTTTGTAGATGAAAAAAGTTTTGAAGGTTCCCTTTTATTTGCCCATAAAGGCTGTTCTGGCCCTGTTATTTTGACAACTTCTTTATATTGGAAAAAAGGAAAAATGGCAATTGATTTTTTACCAAAACAAAAAATTGAAACCTTTTTTCAAGGAAATAAGATTATATCTTCAGCTCTACCGCTTCCAAAAAGATTTATTCAAGAGTTTTTATTAAGCGTTGAACTTGAAGATAAAAATGTATCTAAATTAACAAATGAAGAAAAAGACAAATTAAAATTATTAAAACATTATGAATTCTCACCAGCTGGAAACTTTGGTTATACAAAAGCTGAAGTTACAAAGGGTGGAATAAATACAAATGAAATAAATCACAATAGTTTTGAAAGTCTAAAACATAAAGATTTGTATTTTATTGGAGAGTGTTTGGATATTACAGGAGAACTTGGAGGATTTAATTTTCAAATAGTATTTAGTGAAGCTGTGATTTGTGCAAGGGCATTAAATAGTATATAAAAAATTATTTTTTATATAAGTTTTATTTAATTTTAGTTATTATCATGCCAAATTCCCTAAGTATAAAAAAAGGTTATATATGTTTTTTGGAAACAACAAGAATTTAGAAGATAAAGTTTTACTTTTAGATAACGAGATAGCTGATTTGAAAAATCAACTACTTTTAAAAGATAAAGAGAAAGAAGAGATTCAAGAGAATTTTTCTAAACAGTTGGAAGATTTATCTAACCAAAATGAAAAAAAGCTTGAAGTGTTTAGACAAATTGCTGCCCATTCTCAAGAAGAAGGTTTAGTTGTTTTTGATAATAACAATAAACTTATTTTTTCAAATACCCTTGCAAGTTCAAATATCAAAGATTTTTCAGTTGTTCTAAATGCTATTTTAGAAAATAGTAATCGTCTAATTATGGAAGATTGCGAAGCAAATATCTCATTGAAAACTTATGAAAATTACAAAATTGTTTCATTGAGAAGAACTTCAATCCATGACAATAAAGATGGTGGATTATTAGATAGACATAATAAAAATATGACTAACTCTTTAAACAATACTCAAAAAACATATCTTTCTTTACTTGATGAACTTCAAGAGATGTCAAAAGAATCAAAAGAGACAGCTACTGGTTCAACAGAAGGTTTAAATTTAATTAATGAAATTGTATCAGATACAAATAATTTACATAAAGAGATAGAAGTAGAAAATGAAGTTGTAAATTCATTAGTTTCTAAAAGTAAAGATATAGCCCAAGTAATTAATATAATCCAAGAAATTGCTTTCCAAACAAATATTCTTTCATTAAATGCAGCTGTTGAAGCAGCAACTGCAGGAGAAGCTGGAAAAGGATTTGCAGTTGTAGCAGCAGAAGTGAGAAATTTAGCAAATAGAAGTGCAGATGCAGCAAAACAAATCAAAGATGTTGTAAATTCAATTCAAAGTGAAACTGGAAAAATAAAAGACAGTTCAGAAACAGTTGCTAATGTTGTAAATGAAACAAAAGCAAGAATTGATATTTTAAGTAAATTAATGAATACTTTCCAAAAAAATTCAAACAGATCAGTTTATGAAGTTGAAAGTATTTCAAATAAAATATTCATAAATCTAGCAAAACTTGACCACGTTATTTACAAAAATAATCTATATCAATTAATCTTTGGAGGAGTTCATAACTTTAATGCGGTTGATCACCATAACTGTAGACTTGGAAAATGGTATGACACAGGACTTGGAAAAGAACAATTTAGTTATGTTCCATCATACAAAGGTTTAGAAAAACATCACCATACAGTTCACCATGAAGCAAATCTATTAGCAAAAGAGTGTTCAGGGCATAGTGTTTCTTGTTCAAAACAACTAATTGAAGATAAAATTGAATTGGTTGAAAATGGAAGTGAACAAGTATTTATTTACTTAGATAGAATCTTAGAAGAGAAAAATGAAGTTCTAATGAAAGAGGCTACAAAAAAACTATTTGATCAAGGAAATTAAAATGAATAATGAAAAATACTCTATAGTTATAATTGATGATGAAACAGAAATTTTAAATGTTCTAAGTAGATATTTAACTAGAAATGCGAATTTCTCAGTTACAACTTATTCAAATCCAATTAGTGCATTAAATGCTGTTGGAAATTCAAAAGTTGATTTAGTTCTTTTAGATATTATGATGCCACAAATGAATGGATTGGAAGTTTTAGAAAAACTAAAAGCAAAAGATCCAGAACAAAAAGTGATTATGATGACGGCATATTCAACTTTGGATAAAGTTTTAAAATCACATAAAGAGGGTGCAACAAATTATGTTATGAAACCTTTCGATTCTTTACAAGCATTAGAGAAAAAGATATTAGAAGTTTTAAAGTCATAAACTAATGAATAACAAAAGCCTAAGTGCTAGGTACTTTTTTTATTTTCTAATTTCACTTTTTGTAGTAATATTTATTATAAATATGTTTAAAAAAGATGAAATAGAATACTCTTTAAATAATTACACTAAATTTGTTGATAAAGAGTATTCAAAATACTACAATGAATATAAAACTGACTCAGAATTAATCTATTTTAATGAGTTCATAAAAAATAAAGAACTTATTAAAACCTTCAAAAACATCAATGAAAATAATATTGAAAATAGTAAAAAAGATATTTTTAAACAGATAAAAGATAGTTATCTGTTTTATAAAACTATGAATGTAAATGATATAACTTTTTATTCATCTTCTAATGAACTAATATTGAGTATGGAAGAAAAATCTTCTGATGATAGCAGTTCAAAGATTGTAAAAGAAGTTATTTCAAGTAAAAAAGAGTTAAATAGTTTTAAAATAATTGATGATAATTATTATTTAGTATTTGCAAAACCAATATTTGATGAAAATTTAAACTTTTTAGGAGTATTAAATATTGAGTTTGATTTTAACTCTTTAATTAAAAAGTTAGAATATAACAGTGAATTTTCATTTACAAAAATAGTTTCTAATCAAATTAGACTCTCTAAAAACTTTTATTTTAATTTATCAAATTCTCAAAAGAGTTTGATGATTAATAATATAGAAAAATCAAAAGAATTTTCATTAATTACAAAAAATCATGCTGTTGATTTCCCACTTATTTTTATTCCAATTTTAAAATCAGCTACAAATGATAATAGTTTATACTTACTTGCTTTTAGTAAAAGTGACGATTCAAATATTGCTAAAATTAATAGGTATTTTGATTTTCTTTTTATAATAATTACTCTTTCAATTTTTATGATTTTTTATTTTATTTATAAATTAAAATATTATAAGATGAAAAAACTGAGTATAAATAAGAAATATCAAGAGTTATATAATCAAATTGATGATTATGTAATCAAAGTTGAAACAGATTTAAATGGAATCATAACTTATGCCACAAAACCATTTTGTAAGATTTCTGGGTATTCTCATAAAGAGTTAATTGGACGAAATATAAATCTTTTAAAACATCCAAATATCTCAAGTATTTTTTTTGAAAAACTTTGGAGTGAACTAAGAAAAAACAATGTTTGGGAAGGTGAAATAAAAAATCAAGATAGATATGGGAACTCTTATTGGATAAAAGGAATAATTTTTCCAAAATATGATTTTGAAAATAAAGTTATAGGTTATAGCTCAATTCGATCAAATATTACTGATACAAAACAGTTAGGAAAAATAAATAAACTTTTAAAAGAGGATTTATCAAATAAGTTAAATGAGATAAAAATGAAAGACCAAACATTAATTGATAATACAAAGGTTCAGTTAATGTCAAAAATTTTAGATTCCCTTGGTCATCAATGGAAACAGCCTATTTTAGATATATCCTCACTAATTTATAATTTAAAAGTAATCATAAAAAATGAAGAAAGTACTAAAACAAGCAATAATAAATTAGAAATAATTAAACAAACAGAGTTTGAATTAAAAAATTTATCAGAAGTTTTAAATGAAATAAAATACCTTTTCCAACAAAATCAAGGTGAAAAGTCAAATTTAACAGATGTTATAAAAGAGTCTATTTCTTCTACAAAAGAGGAACTAGAACTAAATAAAATTAAAGTTCTTTATGATTTGAAGAGTCAAATTAATACAAATATTCCTTTTAATGAACTAAAAAATATTATATTTAATATGCTTAAACACACCATTGAACAAACAAAATTAAATAATCAAGATGAAGTTATAGTAGAAATTAGTGTTATGAAAGAAAATGATTTATTGATTAGAATTGAAGATAATATAAAGGATGAAAATAAAAAAATAGATGAAAGTATTAATAGTTATTTATATTTAGTAAAACTTTTCGTTGAAAAAAATAAGGGTTTATTTTGGTTTGAAAATAGGACTTATAACACAACATATTTTATAAAATTAAAAGATGAGAGTAACTAAAAATGAGAATTCCATTTTATATAAAACTTTTTTTTACATTTATTATTTTCGCAATTTTATTACTTAGTTTTGCCTCTTTCGCTTTTAATAATTTTTACAAAGTTAATAATGAAAATAAAGAAAAAGAAAATATTGCAAGAATTTTAAAACATCAAGAAAATAGTTTTAAAGCCTATATTAAATCATTTGATGAGAAAATTTTTTTATTAAGTGAAAAAAACTTTTTAGAAATGGATGATAAAGAAGATACGGTAAATTTACTAAAAAAAATTCTTTTTAATAATGAGAATATTTTGGAATTTAAAGTTGTATCTTTAGATGCACAAGAGATTTTAAAAGTAATAAATAAAGATGGAAATATTAAAATAGTTGAAAATGATAAACTTCAAAATATATATTCAAACTCTTATTATAAAAATGTCAGAACTTTAAAAGAACAAGAAATTTGGCATGACAATTCAAATATTGAAAAACCATCTATTGTAAACTTTATTCTAAGAGATAAAAATAATTTCTTAGTTTTAAAAGTAGATTTAAGTAGCTTTTTCACAGATATTTACACAAATTTTGATAAAAAAACCTTGGTAGTATCCAACAATGATATTGTAATAAATAGTGAAAATAAGAATATTCTTATTGATGATAAAAGATTTGATATTTACAAAAATGATTTAGAAAATATAAAAAAGAGTGATACTTATTCTACAAATGATTTTGTATCAACAAAAACTTATTTAAATGAAAATAAGTATTTTATTTTTATTGTAAATATTGAACATGAAACTAATAATGGCTATTTTAAAGAGTATTATAAATCAATAATAATTATAGGTTTAGTTTTATCAATTGTATTAGCGTTACTTTTTTCAGAACCAATTGCAAAACTAAATAAAAAAATGGAAGATGAAAATAAAAATCTCGATTTAAGTATTAAAAAAAGTTTCATTGAACTAACTGAAAATCAAGAGATTATTGATAAACATATTATGTTTATTAGAATGAATAAAGACAATGTTATATTAGAAATAAGTTCAGCTTTTTGCTATTTCTTAGGTTTTTCAAAGGGTGAATTAATTGGACATAATTATAAAATGTTAATTCATAAAGATACAAAAAAAAGAGAATATGTAAAATTATGGAGATTTGTAAAAGAGGGTAAACCTTATGTTGGTGAAATAAAAGGAGTTAAAAAAGATGGAGAATCTTTTTGGGTTGATCTTTTTATTGAACCAAATTTTGATAGTTTAAAAAGAATAGTTGGTTACACAATTATTACCTATGACACAACAAATAAGAAAAAAATTGAAGATTTATATTTGGATATAAATAATAAAGTTGAACAATATAATGCAATTTTTGAAAATGTTAATAGTGGAATAGCCTTGATTGATTTAGATGGAAATTTCAAGAAAATAAATAGAACTTTTTCTAAATTTTTAGAGTATAAAAGTGAAGAGTTATTAGAGATGAAATGTATTGATATTGTTCCAGAAACTTCAAAAGAACTTCTTTCAAAAATATTAAAAGAAGCGCGTGATATTGGAATTATTTCAAAAATAGAAAAGATTTTTATGAAAAAATATGGAAATCTTATTCATCTAGAATTATCATTGAGTCTTTTATCTGATAAAAAACATTTTGTATTTGTGGTTAACTCTTTAGAAGATAAAAGAAAACTGCAAGAATTAAATCAAAATCTAGAATTACGAATAAATCAAGAGGTTGAAAAAAGTGTTCAAAAAGATAAACTCCACCAACAAGAGCAGATTAAAAATGCAAAATTAACGTCTATTGGCTCACTTGCTGCTGGAATTGCCCATGAAATAAATACTCCACTAACTTATATAAAAGGTAATTTAGAGTTGATGGAGTATGACATTTTCGATTTACCTCAAAGTGAAATTCAAGAAAGAATGAAATTTGATAGTGAAAAGATAAAAGAGGGAATAAATAGAATTGCAAATATTGTAGAGTCTATGAGAGAGATGTCTCAAAGTAGCAAAGAGATTAAAGAGAAGACAAATATATATGCAACTTTGATAACCTCTTTAACAATGGCTTACAATCGTTCTAAACAGGTTTGTAAAATATATTTAAATGATAAATTATTTAATATTGATTCAATAAATAAAAATGAGTATACATTTTTCTCAAAAATCCAAAAACAAAGAATTGAGCAAGTTTGGATTATTGTTATAAATAATGCATTAGATGAACTTGTAAAAGTTGAAAATTATGAAAATAGATTCTTACACATAAATATTTTTGAAGAGAATAATGAAGTAAGTATAAGATTTAAAGATAGCGCAGGTGGAATAAAAGAGGAAATTATAAATGACATATTTGAGCCATTTATTTCATCAAAAGAGCATAGTGGAATGGGTGTTGGATTAAATATTGCCAAAAAAATTGTAGATGAACAAGATGGAATTATAAAAGCCTTTAATGAAGATTCTGGTGCTGTATTTAAAATTAGCTTGAAAAAGTGTGAAGAAGAATAAAAGGTTATTTTAATACAATTATAAAAATTTTTACCAAAGAAGATAGATGAGAATAGGTTTTATTGGCGATATTGTAGGTCGTCCAGGAAGAAAAATAATAAAAGATAATTTAATAAAAATTAAAAAAGAGTATGAAATAGATTTTGTAATTGGAAATGGTGAAAATGCAAGTCACGGTTTTGGTTTAACAATTGAAGGTGCAAAAGAGCTTTTAAAAAGTGGAATAGATTTAATAACTGGTGGAAATCACAGCTTCGATAAAAAGAAAGATATGATGGTTTTATTAGAAACTGGAAATGTTTTAAGACCTGATAATTATCCAGAAGGATTAGTTGGAAGTGGTGTTAAAATTTGCGAGATTCAAACTTCAAATGGAATTGAAAAATTAGCTGTTATAAATTTAATGGGACAATATGGAATGCCAACGGTTGAAAATCCTTTTAATTGGGCAAAAAAGTTAGTTTCAAATCTTCATGAACAAGAGATTAAAAATATATTTATAGATTTTCACGCAGAAGTAACAAGTGAAAAAAGAATAATGTTAATGATGTTTAAAAATCAAGTAAGTGCAATTTGTGGGACACATACCCATGTGGGAACTGATGACTTGCAAATATTTGAAAACACAGCATATTTAACAGATATTGGTTTAACAGGTTGTAGAGATAATGTTATTGGAATGGAGAGCAAAATTCCAATTCAAAAAGTTACAACAGGAATTGGTGGACATTTTGAAGTTCCAAATTCTTGTAAATCAATACTGCAAATGATGGTAGTAGATATTGAAGATGGAAAAGCTCAAAGTGCATTTAAAATAAAAAAATATTGTAATAATCCTAAATTATTTATTACTGAGGCTTTTGTTGATTAGTATTTCAAACTCTTATGAGCTATTAGTATATTTGAAAAATCAAAATTTAATAGATGAAAGTTTAGAGTTTTGGTGGCCTTCAAATAATGATTTTGATATTTTAATAGGTGCTATTTTAACTCAAAATACTAAATGGACAAATGTAGAAAAATCTCTAGAAAATTTAAGAAAAATAGATTTGTTAAATTTAGAAAATCTAGCAAATTGTGATTTACAACTTTTAACAGATGCCATAACTCCAAGTGGTTTTAAAAATCAAAAATCAAAAAGATTAATTCAATTAGCAAAAAATATACTAAAAGATTTTGAAACTTTCGAGAATTTTTGTCAAAATGTAAATCTTGATTGGCTTTTAAAACAAAAGGGAATTGGACCCGAAACTGCCGATGCAATTTTGTGTTACGCTTGCAAACAAGAATATATGGTTGTGGATAAATACACAGCAAAACTATTGGCAAGATTTGGCTATGAGTTTGATTCATATTACGATATACAGTCATATTTAGTATATGGAATTAATGATAATTACGATAAAATAAGCCAACTATATGGTTATGAAATCCCATTAAATAAAATTTATGCAAGGTTTCATGGCAAAATTGTCGAATTTATGAAACGAAATCCCAAAGGCTAATTGATGATTATAATTCCACAAACAAAAGGTGGCGTAGGTAAATCTACTGTTGCAATGCAAGTTTTAGCTCCATATTTATATAAAAAACATGGTAAAAAAATTACATACATTGAAATAGATGATGAGAATAACGATTCAAAATCATTTACAAGAACTGAAATTGTAAATAAAAAAATGTTAGGAACAAATAGATTAAGTGAATTAGATGAACTTATCTTAATGGACGATAACCACGAAGTTATTGTCGATGTTGGTGGAAATAAAACTTCATCTTTAGTTCTTGATGAGATTAAAAAAGTTGGCTCTTTTGGAAATGTTAAGTGGATTATTCCTTTAGGTGATGGTGAACTTGATGGAAAAAATGCAATTGCAACCATGAAAAAAATCAGAAAAATAGAAAAAAATCCAGAAGATAATATAATTTTTGCCCTAAATAGAGCTATTTCTATGGATGAAGATTATTATAATGAACAATTTATTAACTTTTTTGGACACAAATATTTAGAGTCAAACTCTGTAATTTGCGATTTTGTAAAAGACCCAAAATATTTCCCAGTTAAAAATGACAAAGTAATTACAATGAGTAGATACTTAGGTTCAACTGTTTGGGAAATGGCTTATAATAACACAGATTTTGCAGCAAAAGCAATTCAAGCAAAAGAGGTTGGGGATATTGAAAGTGCTAGAAAATATCTATTTTTTAGAAGAATTCAAACAGAAGCAAAAGATTATGTATTAAACACTTTAAATAAAATTTTTTGTGATTTAGATAGATGGATTGAAATTAAAAAATGAGTGATATGAGCTTTAAACAAGCAAAAGAGCTTGTTGAAAGAATGGAATTCTCAGAAATTGCTTTACGAAAAGCAGCTGATAATTTAGAAAAATCAACACAAAATTTTGGAATAACTTTAAAACACCAAGAAGATATTATAAATAAATTGCCTTACGCTGATAAAAAATTATCGTATATGGCTATTGCTGTTGCTGTTAATATTGGATTGATTGTTGGATTAATAATAGGTAAGTATATTTTATAAAATAAGAAAATTAGGATAAATGTAATAATGGAAAAACAAGAAAAAATCGTATCAATGTTCAATGATATTGCAGGAACTTATGATGTTGCAAATAGAGTTTTATCAATGGGAATTGATAAGTCATGGAGAAACAAAGCTTGTAATTTAGCTTTTAATTTTTATGGTAAAAAAAATATTAGTAAAATCGTAGATGTTGCGTGTGGAACTGGTGATATGATTTTATTTTGGAAAAAAGTTGCAAATGAAAACTCAATTAATTTAGAGAATATCATTGGAGTTGATCCAAGTGTTGGAATGATGGAAGTTGGTAAAAAGAAACTTCCAGATGTTGAGTTTATTGAAGCAGGAGCTGCATCAATGCCACTTGACAGCTCTAGTGCTGATATTATTTCAATTTCATATGGAATTAGAAATGTAGTACAAAGACAAGAAGCTTTTGATGAATTTGCAAGGGTTTTAAAAAAAGATGGATTAGTTGTAATTTCAGAGTTTACAAAAAACAAAAAAGAGAAATTACTTGACCATTTAACAGATTTTTATATGAATAAAATTCTGCCAGTTTTAGGTGGATTAATTTCAAAAAATAAAGAAGCATATACATATTTGCCAAACTCAATAGATGAATTTTTAACAACAGAGAATTTATGTAAAGAGCTTAAACTTGCAGGACTTGAGCCAATTCATGTAAAAGCATTTTCAATGAATATCTCAACTTTAATAATCGCTAGAAAAATTTAGTTTTCTAGCATTAAAATATGAATAAAGCAATCTCAGTATCAACATTAAATGTTCAAATAAAATCCCTTCTTGAAACTACATTTATCCAAGTTTATGTGGAAGGTGAAATTTCAAATCTTACTTATCATAACTCTGGACATATCTATTTTTCAATAAAAGATGAGAGTTCAACACTTTCATGCGTTATGTTCAAAGGAAATACAAAATATCTAAAATTTCAACTTGAAAATGGACAAAAAGTAGTAATTAATGGAAATATTACTGTTTATGCACCAAGGGGAAATTATCAACTTTTATGTAATAAAATTGAACCTTCAGGACAAGGCGCATTGGCATTTGCCTTTGAGCAATTAAAAAACAAACTTGAAGCAAAAGGTTATTTTGATGGAAATTATAAACAACCACTTCCAAAATATCCTAAAAAAATTGCACTTGTAACTTCTCCTACAGGGGCTGCTATTGAAGATATGAAAAAAGTAGCAAATCACAGATGGCCATTAGTTGAATTTATTTTAGTTCCAACTTTAGTTCAAGGTGAGGGTGCTGCTTTTGATATTGCTAATTCAATTAAATATGCAGATAAATTACATTGTGATATTATGATTGTAGGACGAGGTGGTGGAAGTATTGAGGATTTATGGGCATTTAATGAAGAAATAGTGGCAATTGCTATTCATGAAGCTAAAACTCCAATCATTTCAGCAGTTGGACATGAAGTTGATTATATGATTTCTGATTTTGTGGCAGATATTCGAGCTGCAACACCTTCAAATGCAGTTGAAATTGCTTTACCAGATATAAATGAACATAGAATGTATTTAGATTCTTTAAGTAATGAATATACTAATAGATTAAAAAATATATTGTTTAACAAACAGCAAGAGTTATCAAATATGAAAAGATTGTTTGAACAAAACTCTATTGAGACAAAATTTAATTATATTCAAACAGAAATAAATCTTTTGAAATCTTCATTTAAAACTGACTTATCACAAAAGATTTTAAGCTCTTTAAATGAACTTAATTTATTAAAAAATAGTATGAAAAATAGTTTTTCAGCTATATTTGTTAAATCTCAAAATCAAATAGATTTATTAAAATCAAATTTTGAATTAAATCATCCAGATAAAAAAGATAAAAATGGTTTTGTTCAAATTTCTAAAGACAATAAAATAATTTCTTTCGAAGATTTAAAAATTGGTGATGAAATAGATTTACAAACGCCTAAATATATTGCAAGCTGTATTTTAAATAAAATACAAAAACAATAAAATTTAAGTTTACTGTAGGTAAAATAATACAAAACAAGTGAAAACTCTTGAAGCGACTAAAAGGAATGTTTTATGGAAAATAATGAAAAAAAAGTTATAGATTATGCAAATACTAGTGAGTTTATGACATTTGAGTTAGGTGCGATGAAATACGCTATTGAGTTACCAAAAATTAGAGAAATTTTAACATATCCTGATAACATTACTCCACTACCTAATATTTCTAAATGGGTAAAAGGATTAATCAGTTTAAGAGGTGAAGTAGTTCCTATTTTGGATATTAGACTTAAATTTAATACAGGTCCTGGAACTTATGATGAAAATACATCTGTAATTGCTGTAATTACTGAAGATAAAAGAATTATAGGAATAGTTGTAGATTTAGTTGATGATGTACAAAGACTTGATACAAGTATGTTAGCTGCCGTTTCTGAAATGGGTTCAGCAATTCCATCAAAATACTTAAAAGGTTATATTAGACTTGCAAATAATGAAATGCTTGTTGTTATGGATATTGAAAGAGTTGTTGCAAAAGACGAGTTACGAGACTAAAATAAAAAAAGTGAGTTCATGAGTATAGATAAAAATTTGTTAAAAAGATTGACTCTTTTATATGTTGAAGATGATGATGTAATTAGAATTGAATTATCTCAATTATTATCAAATTTTTTTTCTACAGTTCATGTTGCAAGAAATGGAAAAGAGGGATTAAGAACTTATCTTGAGAATCAAGATGATATCGATTTAATTTTAACAGATATTAATATGCCTGAATTAAATGGCATAGAGATGATAAAAAAAGTTCGAGATTTCGATACTAAAATACCAGTAATTCTTGCTACTGCTTATTCAGATAATGAGTTTTTAGCAGAAGCCATAAAACTAAGAGTCCAAGAATATATCGTAAAACCTATTGATGTTAGATATTTATTAGATTTAATGAATGATATTGCTAGTAATTTATATCATGAATTTTTACTAAAAAAACAACAAGAAGAACTTGAAAAATATAGAGAAATTACCAACTTAAATAATATTGTTATTAAAACAGATACCCATTTAAACATTACTTATGTGAATGATCTTTTTTGCGATATATCAGGATTTACAAGTGATGATTTAATAGGAAAAGAGCTTAAATATCTGAAATACCATGATATGGCAAGTGATATTTATACAAATTTATATGCAAATATTTTAAATAATAAACCTTGGCAGGGAAAACTTAAGAATATAAAAAAAGATGGAACTTCTTTTACTACTGATACATATGTCATGCCAACTCTTGATGAATCAGGTGAAATGAATGGTGCTATTTCAATTCAAAAAGATATTACAGAAGAATTAAACAAAAAAAGAGAAATACAATTAGCTTTAATGCGAGATAAGAGTGATATTTTTATTAGAAGTAAAGAGGGAACTTTAGAACAAAATCAAATAATTAATGATTTGAAACATAGGCTAGATAGAGCTCAGATTGAGTTAGATCAGGCTTTGAAAAATATTGATAAATATATTTATAGTAACGAAAAATATAGATTAGAAAATAAAAATCTTAAAACAGAAATAGGTTTATATAAGAAAAATTCAAATACTCATGTGGCATTTAAATTTTCAAAAGAGAATAGTGATTTAAGATTAGAAAATAAAAAATTAAAAGATAAACTATTTCAACTTGAATTAAATGAAGAAAAATTAATATCTCAACAAAAAGTAAATTATGAGACAAAAGTAGTTGAATTAGAAGATAGAATTGCAGAATTATTAGAAAAAATTGATTCGACTCAATCAGATGATGTTTTATTACAAAAGTTAGAGTATTGGAAAGAAAAAGCAAAACAAGAGACAACTCGAATAGAAAATCTTGAAAAACAGATAATTGCCCATGGAGATAAAACTTTTATGAGTAAAATATTTGGTTAAAAAAACTAGGGTGAATAAATCAAGAAAATCTTGATTTACTCTTCTATTTTTATAGATATAATTTTTACATCTTCTAAAGGTTTGTTTCCTTCATATCTACTTGTTGTTGGAACATTTTCAATTTTTCTTACAACATCAAATCCCTCTTTAACATAACCAAAAATTGTATGTCTTCCATTTAACCAATATGTTGGAACTGTAGTAATAAAAAATTGACTAGCATTTGTATTTGGACCAGCATTTGCCATTGCAAGAATTCCTGCTTTATCAAACACTGCATTTGGTGCAAATTCATCTGCAAATTTTCCACCCCAAATTGACTCACCACCAGCACCAGTTCCTGTTGGATCTCCACCTTGAATCATAAAATCTTTTATAACTCTATGAAATATTTGACCATTGTAATAACCATTTTTTGAATGTGTTACAAAATTCTCAACAGCTTTTGGAGCTAAATCAGCTCTTAGTTCAACTTTAATATTTCCCATTGAAGTTTCAAATGTAGCCATAGGATTAGCTTCCAAAAGTAAAACAAATGAAAAAAGAGTAAACAATATTTTTTTCATAAACAACCCTTAATTTAGTAAATTTGGGAAATAGTATATTATTTTAGATTTAAAGAAACATAAAAGAGATATTTTTAGTATACTTTAAAAAAAAAGTGTTAGAATTCAGAAAAATGTTATAAAATGCACATAAAAAAGGAAAAATATGGAAATGCCAAGTATCCCACAACCAACATTTTATTTATTCAAATGTGAACAATCTTCACCTCCTGGAATGCCAAAACCATCATGTGTAAATGAAAACACAAGAGATTTATTTAATCATGCTGCTCAAAGTTTAATGAAATCAGGTGTGATGGGTCCTGTTCAAATCGTTAGAACTTCATGTTTAGGAAGATGTCAAATGGGACCATTAATGTTGGTAGAACCTGGGCATTTTATGTATGCTTCTCTATCTAAGGAAAAAATAGATAGAATTATAGATGAACACATATTAGGTGGAAACCCTGTTGAAGAGTATTTAATCTCTTCTCAATTTTGGGGTGAGCCTGTTAATTTAGTAAAATAAAAAAGGAATTAATATATGACATTTGATATGCTATATAGTAAAATTCATAGAGCAACTGTTACAGATGCAAATTTGAATTATGTTGGTTCAATCACTATTGATGAAGATTTAATGAAAGCATCTGCATTAAGAGTAGGGCAAAAAGTTGAAATCGTAAATGTAAATAATGGTGAGAGATTTGCTACATATGTTATAAAAGGAAAAGCTGGTTCAAAAGATATGTGTCTAAATGGAGCAGCAGCTAGAAAAGTTGAAATTGGTGATAAAATCATCGTTATTTCTTATGCTTCTTATAGTGAATCTGAACTTGAAAATTATAAACCAATTGTAGTTTTAGTTGATGATAAAAATAATATTGAATTAATTACTAATGAATTAGTTGGAAGTGACCATGTTTGATGGAATTGATTTAAAAAACCTAAATTTAGGTGACATGTTAAATCAATTTCAAGACATGGCAAAAAATGCCAAAGATGAAAATGCTTCAAGAATTTTCACATCAAAAGCTGGTGGTGGAATGATTGAAATTTCTATAAATGGAAATTCTGAAGTGATAGATTTAAAGATTGATGATTCACTTCTTGAAGATAAAGACTCTTTACAAATTTTATTGATTTCATGTATGAATGATGTTATAAAACAAAGTGATGAAAACAAAAAAATGTTGGCTATGAATATGATGGGTGGACTAGGTTCTTTTGGACAAAAATAACTCTATGGAAAAATTACTATCTTTATTTGAAGAATATTTATTAAATAATCTTCCTAATTCAAAAACTTTTCATCCTCATTTTGAGGATGCATTAGCAGATATGTTAAAAGCAGGTGGAAAAAGATTTCGACCAATGCTTTTATTATCAGTTGTAAAATCAAATAAAAGTTTACTAATTTCAAACTCTTTGCCTATTGCTTTAGGTTTAGAATTTTTACATACTTATTCACTTATTCATGATGATTTACCAGCTATGGATAATGCAGATTTAAGAAGAGGTTTCCAAACTTTACATAAGAAATATGATGAAGTTACAGCTATTTTAGTGGGAGATGCTTTAAATACTGAAGCTTTTGCTCTAATTGCAAATGCTGCACTATCAAATGATATAAAAATTGATTTAATCAAATGTTTAAGCTTCAATGGCGGAATTAATGGTATGATAATTGGTCAAGCAATTGACTGTAATTTTGAAAACCAAAAATTAGAATTATCTCAATTAGAATTTTTACATATTCATAAAACTGCAAGATTAATAGCTGCAAGTCTGAAAATGGGTGCAATTGTTAGTGAATACGATTTAGTTACTCAAGAAAAACTTTATAATTTTGGTATTGATTTAGGTCTATTATTTCAAATACAAGATGATATTATTGATGAAACTTGTAGTGATGAAGAAGCTGGTAAAACTACAAAAAATGATGAAGCAAAAAATTCTTTCGTGAATTTATTAGGCCTTGAAGGTGCAAAAAAGAGTGCTGATGAATTAGCTTTTAAATGTACTCAAATACTTAATACATTTGATGAGAATTTAAAACAGTCTTTAGAAGAGTTACTTTTAAAATATATAAATAGACATAAATAAAAAACTTAAACTCTTAGTCAAATTAACTCAAACCTCTTGACAAAATTCCTGAATTTTAATAAAATTTAGCACTTAGAATTTATGAGTGCTAAATGTCTAAGTTTTAAAAGAAAAAATATAATTATAATCAACAAAGGAAATACTATGAATTTTAAACCACTAGGTGAGAGAGTTCTTGTTAAAAGAACTGAAGTAGAAAACAAAACTGCAAGTGGAATTTATATTCCTGATAATGCTAAAGAAAAACCACATACAGCAGAAGTTGTAGCAATTGGTAATAAAGTAGAAGATGTTAAAGTTGGTGATACTATTGTATTTGAACAATTTAGAGGAACAGAATTTAAACTTGATGGTCAAGAATATCTGATTTTAAATATTGAAAACGTTATAGGAGTTATGTAATGGCAAAAGAAATTTTATTTAGTGATAACGCAAGAAATAGATTATACGCAGGTGTTGAAAAATTAGCAGATGCTGTAAAAGTTACAATGGGACCAAGAGGAAGAAACGTATTATTACAAAAATCTTTTGGAGCTCCAACAATTACAAAAGATGGTGTTTCAGTAGCTAGAGAAATCGAATTAAAAGATACAATAGAAAATATGGGAGCTCAACTTGTAAAAGAAGTAGCTTCAAGAACTGCTGATGAAGCAGGAGATGGAACTACAACTGCTACTATTTTAGCTCACTCAATTTTCAAAGAGGGATTAAGAAATGTAACAGCTGGAGCAAATCCAATTATCTTAAAAAGAGGTATGGATAAAGCAACTGAAGCAATTTTAGCTGAACTTAAAAAAGCTTCAAGAGTTGTTGCTAATAAAACTGAAATAGAGCAAGTAGCTACAATTTCTGCAAACTCTGATAAAGCAATTGGAGCTATGATTGCTGAAGCTATGGACAAAGTTGGAAAAGATGGTGTTATTACTGTTGAAGAAGCAAAAGGTATCTCTGATGAACTAGATGTTGTTGAAGGTATGCAATTTGATAGAGGATATTTATCTCCATATTTTGTAACTAATGCTGAAAAAATGATTGGTGAATTTAACAATCCATTTATTTTATTATATGAGAAAAAAATCTCTTCATTAAAAGAGATGTTACCAATTTTAGAATCAGTTAATCAATCTGGACGTCCTTTAGTAATTATTGCAGAAGATGTTGATGGTGAAGCATTAGCAACTTTAGTTGTAAATAGATTAAGAGGTTCTTTAAATATTGCAGCTGTTAAAGCTCCAGGATTTGGTGATAGAAGAAAAGCTATGCTTGAAGATATTGCTGTATTAACTGGTGGAACTGTAATTTCTGAAGAAATGGGAATGAAACTTGAAACTGCTGATTTCTCTTGTTTAGGAACTGCTGCTAAAGTTGTAATTGATAAAGATAACACAACTATTGTTGATGGAAGTGGTGACAAAGAAAGAGTAAAATCTAGAATTGGACAAATCAAAGCAGAAATTTCAAATACAACTTCTGAATATGATAAAGAAAAATTACAAGAAAGACTTGCCAAATTAAGTGGAGGAGTAGCTGTTATTAAAGTTGGAGCTGCATCTGAGACTGAAATGAAAGAGAAAAAAGATAGAGTTGATGATGCATTAAGTGCAACAAGAGCTGCTGTTGAAGAAGGAATTGTAATTGGTGGAGGAGCTGCTTTAATCAGAGCTGCTGCTAAAGTTAAACTTGAACTTGAAGGTGATGAAGCAATTGGTGCTGCAATCATTTTTAGAGCTATTAAAGCACCTTTAAAACAAATTGCTACAAATGCTGGATATGATGCTGGTGTTGTTGCAAATGAAGTTGAAAAATCTACAAATGAAAATTTAGGATTTAATGCTGCAACTGGTGAATATGTAGATATGTTTGAAGCTGGAATCGTAGATCCTGCAAAAGTTGAAAGAGTTGCAATGCAAAATGCTGTTTCTGTTGCATCACTTTTATTAACTACAGAAGCTACAGTTACTGATATTAAAGAAGATAAACCTTCAATGCCATCAATGCCTGATATGGGTGGAATGGGAATGCCAGGAATGATGTAACAACTGTCTAGATTTGTCTAAGAATGTCCATTTATCGTGCCCTTTTTGGGTACGATGTCCACTTTTCGTAATTTTTTCTCAACCTCAGTTGTCCAACTATGACTAAGTTTGTCTATTTTTGTCTAAATTAATTGTAGGAATGTAACCATATGAGTTTTTTAACAACTTTGTAATAATTATTCAGATAAAACTTCACTTATGAAAATAACAAAACTAAGACATCAATTTTATATATTCCAAATAGTATTAACATTTATATTATTTTTATTTTTAGGATTTATTTATTATTTTTATGAAATTCAATATAAAAAAGATGTTGAATCTTATATTAAAGATGAAGTCTTATTACATAAAAAAGCAATAATTTCGTCAATTGAAAATGCTAATTTAGAATTTAAAAAAAGAAAAGAACTTTTTTATAAGATTCATCAAACTTCACTTCAAATGATGAAAAATAATCCAAATATTAATTTAAAAGATTTACAACAAAATTTAAAAGAAGAATTTAAATTAGTTAATACAGAAATTGAATTATATTTAATTGATAAAACGTATACTATTTATAAAACAACTTTTCCAAAAGATTTAGGATTTAATTTATCTATTGCAAATGATGCAAAAACTTTTTTAGATAAAACTGTC